>CAYGIB010000127.1:0-5828 GCA_964349735.1 uncultured Oscillospiraceae bacterium
GGGGAAGACAAACCCCACCCGATCGGCGTTGCTTTTCGATCATCCTTCACGAAGCGCGCGGACCATGGAGACCCAATGAGTATCGGGCAAACGCTTCCGCAGTTCTTGTGCCGGATGAAGCGAATTGCCGGTGCTCGAAAAGCAGTAAAGCGTCGGCGTCATTTTCGACCTCCGATTGCATGATCGAGCGCGGGTATTCCTATTGCCCCGTATCTATGGGCCGGCAAAGTCGCCTGCCGCGATGACGGTCATAAAGGCTTCGGCGGCCTACTGCGTTTACTATGCCAAAATGATCGTCCGTTTGGCGTGCAACCTAGATTTCCACCGGAATCATACCGCACCCGCTTCCGCTACCGTTTACGCTCCCGCTTCCTCGACCGCTTCCGCTTCAACCGCTACCGCCACATCCCGAACCGGAACAACTCCCGAGAAACCATGTGATATATACCTAATTGCGCTATAATATTTAGAAAGTGCCCTGTCCGTTGCGAATTTTCCTTTGACCAATCGCTTCTACTGAGTTTGAATGAGGAACGCGAATGGAATCGTCAGAAAACTATGTCTATAAGAAGGTCGTTGACTGGTCATTACTGACAGACGGGGTTGCGATTCCGCTCGAAAATCAAGTCATTTTCGGCCGGAACATGGGGCAGTTTCTTACAAGAGGCGAATCAATGGACATTACCCTGTTTCTGGACGGGAAAAGCTATCAAGCGAAAATCTGAAACCAAGTTCTTGCCCCTATTGTCTAAAATTGATAATACATGAGATGCATATGTATGGGAGGTCGGAATATGAAATGTCCTAATTGTGGAGCTGATATCAGGAATAGCAAATTCTGCGAGTTTTGCGGCAGTCAAACTACTTTGGAAATACGAAAAGAGCAAGAACAGCTAAATAGGAAAGGCTGTCCAGAATGCGGAAGCTCCAATATTAGTTTTCGACGAGAGAATCAAGGCGAAATTAGAGGAAAGAATGCAAAGCAGGTAGTTCATAGAACAGTTGGCGTTTGTAAGGATTGCGGCAATACTTGGTTCGCTGATGGCGGTGCTACTGTCCCTGAAAAGAAACGTAAAACGTGGTTGTGGGTTTTGGGATGGATTTTTATTTTCCCTGTACCAACGACCATTTTAATGCTTCGAAGGAAAGATATGAAGCCGGCGCTTAAATATGGAATCATTGCCGCCGCTTGGATTATATATCTGATTATTGGATTTAGTGGAAAACCGGATGCAACAACGGATACTACACCAACAAATATGACAGAGATAACACAGGAAATAGCGGTTGAGGATGAAACTTAAGGAAAGCCATCTGAACCGGTAGAAGAACTTTGGGAAGAAAAAATCTGCAGTTTGGATTCAAGAATAATCTCAATGGTACAGCCGGCTTCCCGGAACTCCATCGCGCGCTTTATCTTTCCGCCGTAAGAGCCGCAGGCGTAAGCGCTACTGCCTTGATCACCGACAATCAGAATATCCGTCTTTTTCGTTACGTTATCAATCCATATGACCCCGTGCGATTCGAGATGAGATTTGACAGCATCCCGACCTCCAAAAGCAAACTCTCCGGAAACGCAAATACATTTTCCACTTAGGCATACTTCATGGTGCTCAGAATTCTCGACCGGGTTGATGCAAGAAAGGAAAAGATGAAGCATGCTGTCCAGCTCGTCAGCAGACAACTCACCATCTTCCAGCGCCTCACGCACCACACCGATAATTTTGTCGTAAGGGTATTGGCCGCTCAGGCTTTGGTGCTTTTCGAGCCAGCCTCGCAGCATCAACACCTCTTCGGCATCAATTGCCCGGTCGGCCGTTATCTCCATTAAGAGGACATGAAGCTCCTGAAGTGCCACTGTATTATCGCAATATTGCGTACCCCAAAAGCGCGGGGACTTTCGGTCGACCTTCTGAGCCGGCACATCGAAAAGGCCCTTATCACCGGCTTCGATCAATTTTTGATAACACGAAAGAGTGGCATAACAATCTCCGACGGCGCGGTGCTGATCATGCATTTCAATCCCATAATATTGACAGATGGCCTCGAGATTAAATCGCCCGATTTGCGGCGCTTTCTGCTTCGCTAACATGAGCGTATCCAGATACAAACGAGCGAATTGATCTCCGGCGACCCCGGCATAACGCCGAATAAATGGAATATCGAATGCAGCAATATTGTGCCCCATAACAACGTCTCCGCAGACGAAGTCAAAAAACTCAGCCAGTACTGATTCAACAGGTTCCGCATCCTTTACCATCGAGTTCGTTATCCCGTTAAAAATCGTAGTGGACGGCGGAATCGGGCGACGAGGCCGGATAAAGCTCGAAAAAACATCTGACACTTCTCCGTCGCGGACTTTGAGCGCACCGATCTCGAGGATCTCGTCCTCTGAACGCAGACCGGTCGTTTCAATGTCAAAGACAACAAAATCGGTTAATGATTCTCTGGTCATCGTCAACACCTCCTATTCCCGCCGCACCGCCTCGTCGATCGCCTCGGCGATTTCCCGGAGTTTGGCAAAGAGAATGCCCTTCTTTTCCACCAGTAAATTGAGGTCGCTGATGACCACATCCTTGATAACTCCATTCTCTTCTCCCGCACTCGCGAAAAACTGCTCTTCAAGGAAGTGTACATAATCATTAACCAGTCGGTTCGCGGTCTCCGAGTCCAATCCGCTATCCACTAAAAGAGCCTTAAAATTCTGCCTGTAAAAGCAGGCACCGTCCACAATTATACTCAACATAGTACAGGGACGAACCAGCGAAGAAATCTGAAGTTGAAACTCGAAGGCCTCATTTGCTCTTCTCAAAACATACCCGTCCAGCTGATTATTCCGGATATCATCAACGATCCCCTGAATCCCCTCGCGAAGCCCGGTATTGAGGACTTCCTGCCCCTGACCTTCGATCCGGCTGTAGAGTTCCTCGTCCGACAACATGGGTGTCGGTGAAGAGGGTTTTCGCCCGGGACGTTTCACCGATTCGGACTCCGCGTGTTCCTCCGGAAGGACCTCGATGATCGCCTCCTCATTATTCTCGACGCTCTCCACCCGGACATAGAGCTTTTCGATGACCTGCGTCTTCATCGTCAGGTAGGGAACCACGATCCAATCCTCATCCTCGGTGACATACACTTCCAGTTCCAAAAGCCCGATGCGAAAATTCATCGTCGTATAGCGGTTCAGAAAATCCGCCATATACTCTACTTCGATGTGGATCTTATCGCCCGCGATCAGAATCAGAAACGAGGCTGTCTTAAGCGTTTTGGAAACCGCTCCGACAAACTCCGCGCGCTCGACATTGCCTCCGGATATGCGATTAACATACTCGAAAAGCCCCTCATCACCCTCCGCGATCCTTTGCTTGCGAAAAGCCTCGTCGAGATCTTCATAGCTCCACTTCTGCAAATCCTGCGCATAATCGATCGCCTGCGCAATGACCGTGCGACTGCTCGAATTTCGAATCAACTTATCCTCGACCAGCACGATCCTGCCGTTCCTCGTGACAAACAGATTATCGATATACTTACCGTGCGTCGTCACATATTCTATTCCGATCGAGATCGGCTCATACTCAAAATCGAATTTATTGGCGAGCAGAAGGTACGGATGCCGATGAAGGAGTTTCTGGTACCAAGCCTCATCTAAAAGGATCGGTTGCGGCTGTTGATACTCGATCTTTTCGATCTCGACCTCCTCTTGTCCTCCGCGAAGAAAAATCGGCTTCATCCCAACCCGACCGGCTTCATTCAACATGCAAACCTCCCCGGCGCCAACTCGCCTGATCCCGCAAACCCCAAAAGCACGAAAACACCATCACTGATTACTTTTAGAATATACTCCCAATGAAACAGATGCAATTTATTGTTGAGTGAACGGACTCCGGTTGCGTTATACTATTTACAAAGTGCCCCTCCCATTGCAACTTCCCCCCTCTCCAATCGTTTCAGTTGAGTTCGAATGAGGAACGCGAACATGGAATCGTCCGAGAACTACGTGTATAAGAAGACCGTGGACTGGTCGCTACTGACCGATGGCGTTGCGATCCCGCTCGAAAATCAGGTCATTTTTGGGCGGAATATGGGGCGGTTCCTTCGCAGGGGCGAGTCCCGCGACATCACCCTATTTCTGGCCGGGAAAAACTATCCGGCCAAAATCAACAGCCTGAATCTCTCGGAGAAGCACAATCGCAAGACTGACATACTCCAGATTCGCTATGCCCCGGGCGGCGAGCTGGCGACAGTGCTCAGAATTATTTTTGAGAAAAGCTATCATTTCTTCGTCGCAAAAAGGGTGGCGCGGGACCCCGGGGATCGGTCGATGATCCGGCTGCCGGAAGGCCAAGAGGAGTACCTCGCGATCTACACGACGGAATATGAGGATTCCTATGTGCTCGAGACCATTACCCGGGATGCCATCGACGAGCTTTACAACATTGTAAAAGACAAGCCGGAAGCGCTGATGGAGTCCCGCTTCAATTACGATGTAAATGACGACACCGCGGCCATTTTCGAGACTCCCCTTCTGACCAAAGTTCGAAAAATAAATCGCAAGATCGGCGACAATCTCAAGCTCCTCTACGAATACCGGTGCCAAATCTGCGGAAACCTCATCGGCGAGGAATACAGCACGCATGTCGCCCAAGCCCACCACATCGATTACTTCGTAACCAGCCTCAACAATGACGCCACCAACCAGCTCATCATCTGCCCCAACCACCACGGCATCATTCACAGCACGAATCCGACGTTCGACCGAAAGAGAAAAATCTATAGATATCCGAATGGGTTTTCTGAAGGATTGAAACTTAATATGCATCTTTAGTGGGAGGAAGTTATGTTAACACCCGGACTGTACGAGCAAGTCATCAGCAAAGCGTTGGGACAAGCGATTGATGGAGATTCGGAACATTACATCGAGACGCTACCGATTGATGCCGCAGAGGCGTCGAAAATCCTCTCTCGGTACATCACCGAAATCCTCGAAAAGAGCCTCGACGACGTAAAAGATCAAGGCGGCGACCTCCGGGCACAAGTAGATGTCGCCAATCGAATCGTTCAGAGTCTTGCGGATGCGACCGGTGATGAAGAGTTTGAATCGCTATCGGTGGACGCACGCGCCGAGCAACTGATGGCACTTTTAAACAAGCAGAACAGCATATACGCGATCCAAGACAAACCCTCGATCCCCCGCCCCGAAACCTCGATCGCGCGGAGCTCCCTGTTCACAGGTGCGATTCATGAGCCGCAGATGTTCTCCGAGCTCAAGAAAGAAATAGCCTCGGCAGACCGGATCGACATGCTCGTCTCCTTTATCAAGTGGAGCGGCCTGCGACTGATCATTGACGAACTGCGCGAGTTCACGGCACGGGGCGGCGAGCTTCGGATCATCACGACCTCGTATATGGGCGCGACGGACATCAAGGCGATCGAGGAACTGCGACAACTTCTCAACGCAAAAATCAAGGTCAGCTACGACACGAAAAGGACGCGGCTCCACGCCAAGACGTATGTTTTCTATCGCGAGAGCGGGTACACGACCGCGTATGTCGGCTCCTCGAACCTCTCGAACGCGGCGATCTCCAGCGGCCTCGAGTGGAACGTCAAGGTCACTCGAAAAGACCTGCCGGAGACGATCGATAAGATCGCGGCGACGTTTGAGAGTTACTGGAATTCGAGCGAATTCGAATACTATACCGAGGATCAAAAAGAGCGCCTCTCACGCGCGCTCAAAGCAGAGCGCTACTACGACTCCAACAACAAGGATTCCTTCCCACTCGACATTGCACCCTACGCGTTTCAGCAGGAAATACTGGATCGCCTCGAAG
>CAYGIB010000128.1:0-5825 GCA_964349735.1 uncultured Oscillospiraceae bacterium
GCCCAATAAATCCTTGGCGCAGCTCGGCGGATTTCTTAAGGTCCTGCGCAAGACGCCTCTGATCGTCGCAATCCCGACGACTGCGGGAACCGGCTCCGAAACGACCATCGCTGCCGTTGTCACCGACTCGCAGACACATCGAAAATACTCCCTTTCCGACCTCCCGCTCATTCCCCGATACGCCGTTCTGGATCCCGAACTGACCGTCGGCTTGCCGCCGCCGATTACGGCCGCAACAGGTATGGACGCACTGACACACGCCATCGAAGCCTACCTGTGCCTTTTTATCTCGGCGAAGACCAAACAGAACTGTACGGACGCCGTCTCCATCATTTTTAGAAATCTCCCGACCGTTTACGCGGATGGCGCCAATCTGGATGCCAGAGAAAAGATGCTTCACGCTTCCTATTTGGGCGGAGCGGCATTTACGCGTGCGGGTCTTAACTATATCCACCCGATTGCGCACACCTTGGGCGGGCTTTACAAGCTGCCCCACGGACAAGCGAACGCCATTGTTTTACCGCACGCGCTTCAATACTACGGATCGGTCGTCCGCAAGAAGCTCTCCGAGCTCGCGCGAGCCGCAGGTCTTCCAATCGATGGGAAAAATGACGCGCAAGCCGCGGCGACCTTTATTGAAGCGATTCAGAACCTGAATCGCGATCTGGGCATCCCCGGACACTTCGCCGGCATCCGTGACGAGGATATCCCCACTATGATCCGCTGGGCGTTGCAGGAAGCCAACCCATTCTATCCGGTACCTGTCATATACGGGCCGAAGGAGCTTCGTGAAATGATCGATCGAATCCGAGAATAGATTTTTGCCCGTCGCGCCGCTCTGAACCGCGCGACACCGATAAGGAGGTCCGTTCCATGGATTTTCAAAAACTTATATCCGCTCAGCGTGACTACTTTTTGACCGATGTCACGAGGGATCCCGCTTTTCGAAAAGCGGCACTTCAGAAACTATACGACGCGGTCATTCGCGACGAGGAATTGATTTTCGATGCGCTTAAAAAGGACCTGAACAAATGCGACTTTGAAGGTTATATGAGCGAGGTCGGAATCGTCCGGGAAGAGTGCCGGCATATGATCCATCACATGACCAAGTGGGCACGGCCCAAGCGCGTCGCCTCCCCGCTCTCGCAATTTCCCTGTCGGAGTTTCATTATTAAAGAGCCCTATGGTGTCGCGCTGATCATGTCCCCCTGGAATTATCCTTTTCAGCTGACGCTCTGCCCGCTCATCGGCGCAATCGCCGCGGGCAACTGCGCGGTCATTAAACCGTCGGCATACTCGCCGGCAACCTCCCGGGTCATCGCCGATCTGATCGGAAAAATCTTTCCTCCGGAATACATCACAGTCGTCCAGGGCGGACGCCAGGAAAATGCCGAGCTCTTGGAGCAAACCTTTGACTATATCTTTTTTACCGGAAGCACGACCGTCGGCCGGCTCGTCATGGAAAAAGCATCCAGGAATCTCACCCCTGTCACCCTGGAGCTCGGAGGGAAAAGCCCGACGATTATCGACTCCACGGTCGACATCAACCTAACGGCGAAACGCATCTGCTGGGGCAAATTCTTAAACGCCGGCCAGACCTGCGTCGCACCGGATTATGTCCTGGTTCACGAGAGCATCCGTGACGCATTTCTTGAAGCCTGTGTCGCTTCGATCAAGGAGTCGTTCCCGAACGGCTCTCTGACGGATCCGGAATACGTCCATATCATTAACGACAAACAATTTACCCGCCTTCAGCCTCTTCTGCTGGACGGTACGCGGGTAACCGGCGGCGGCAGCGATCCGGCCGCACGCTGCATCGAACCGACAATCATTAAGGACATCCATTTCGACTCGCCGCTCATGCAAGAGGAAATTTTCGGCCCGATTCTTCCGGTGATCAGTTTCACCGACATCGATGCTGTGATCTCGGAGCTGAAGCGGCGCCCGAAGCCGCTCGCACTCTATATCTTTTCGAAAGATCAATCCTTCCAAGAGAAAATCCTTCACTCCGTAAGCTTCGGCGGCGGCTGCATCAATGACACCGTCATTCACCTGGTCAACGCTGAAATGGGCTTCGGCGGCGTCGGTGAGAGCGGAATGGGCGCCTATCACGGGAAGCGCTCCTTCGATACCTTTACACACGAAAAAAGCATCATCGACAAAAAAACCTGGCTCGACCTTCCGATGCGCTACCGGCCGTATAAGAAACTGAACTTCAAGCTCTTGCGATTTTTCTTGAAGTAAGGATTGCGCCTTGTGATACGAGAATCAAAAAAGCGGCCGTACGGCCGCCTTTCGTTCATTTACGAAAGAAACGATACGGGCGGCGAGCCGCCCGTATGGGGTTAAGTCGTTCTGCTCCTCGTGAACAAGTTAATAATCGCCAGAACGACTATGGATCCGCCGATGGCAACCAGGAAGCTCCGGAGGTTGAAACCGGTAACACCGCTTTCTCCGAGCTGAGTCATGATGAATCCGCCGACAAATGCGCCGATGATTCCAATAATGATGTTCAGGATCAAGCCCGAACCCGTCTTTTTCATAATCAAGCTAGCGATCCAGCCGGCTACTCCACCCATGATAATCCATGCAACAACGTCTAAAAGTCCCATTCTGTTCCTCCTTAAAAATGCTGTTCCTTCTCAAATGTACGTGCGGTCACATCAAATGTTTTTGTTCCACATTAATCATACATCTATTTATAACATAATACAAGTGATTTTATAGTATCAAAGAAATTCATATATATCGTCCTGATGTTTTCTCTTTCTTCCTGACTCGGTGGGGTGTGGATTCTCAGTGTGCAGTTCTTCGCCCGCCCGAATCAGCGGATTGGATCGTTATTTCGAATTCACCGGGCGGTATTGACAGAACCAAAGGCTCAAACGATAATGTAATGGCGGATTTTTGAAGTCCGCAATAATTTGAATTATTTGGGGGCGTAGCTCAGCTGGGAGAGCGTACGGTTCGCATCCGTAAGGTCGAGAGTTCGATCCTCTTCGTCTCCACCAAAGGTCGAAAAGACCCCTTCCCGACTTCAAACAGATCCTCGGATTGCTAAAAAGCAATCCAGCGGAACTCAGTCGGGAAGGGGTCTTTTCTCCGGCCTGAAGCGGTCGGGGGTTACATCACGTGAAAGGCTGCAGGCTGAATATAAATCCACCAGCTTTTCTGCGGAACTCAGTCGGGAAGGGGCCTTTTCTCCGGCCTGAAGCGGTCGGGGGTTACATGGTGCGAAATTGATCTATTTTCCATTATCAATCAATTTAAATGTCCGGCTTTTAAAGATACCAAAATTTGAAGTGCAACTCTTTTCATGTTGAAATCCTATATCTGCTAATTCTTTTTCGAGGCCATTGTCAATAATTTCATATGCTGTCTCATGTTCACGGTTCCATGTCCCAAACATAAACTCAAAACTATCTCGCCCCCATCCCTTTTCAGGCCGATCCGGCTCAGAAACGATGAATGTGCCATTATCCTTCAAGAGTCGTTTCACTTCATGATAGATTACCATGCGTCTATCTTTTTTAATTTCATGCAAAGCACCGGAAATAATAACTTTGTCATAAAATGACGAAGGATAGGAAGTATGTGAAGCATCTTGTATGGTGAAATCAATGTTCCGTTTCAATACTTTTGCTTTCCACTTAGCTACCCTGATTTGATCCAAAGATAAGTCGCTTGCATATATTTCATCTTTAATCAGCTTTGCGATTCTTAATGAAACTGTGCCGGTCCCGCAACATAATTCAAGTATTTTTTCGTTCATTGACGGGCTGACTAATGCAACAACAGACTTTCTCCATCTGCTTGCCCCGCCGACAAAGAGTTGAAAGAAAAATACAATGGCATCATAGAAATATGCTCCAATTTTATAATGGCCGGAAATCACATTATCTTCTTCTGCTGAATTTTTTTCTTTCATTTCCACTCCCCTCCACTTTGTTTCCATAAGGAAACCAAGTGGGTCCAGACCCTGGATAAATAGAAGACATAGTCTACTCTCACTTGGCAGAATGTTGGGAAAAAGCAAATTCGCCAAGAAAAGGAGAACGAAGTCATATCTGAGAAGATTATAACGTTAAACGAGAGCGCAATAAAGCAGGAACCGGGAGATTTGATACGGCTGAGTGTAGAGGGAAGAAATGATCAGACATGCGAGCTAAGCTCGCGGTTCTCTACACAGTGTATGCGATAGAATTGACATGCATTTAACCCGTTCCTGATGGCAGGCATACTGAATGGAATTTATCATGACGTTGTGGGGGTGATTCATATCAACAAGCCAACACATGTCATGATCGGTGAAGTGCTTCTGGAATTTGCAAGAGAACGGTTCGGACTTATTCTGCGCAGAGATGCTTTTCTGCTCGGATGTGTTCTTCCCGATTACGGTATCCAATTCATCACAAAACCGCATATACAAAAAAACTATGATCTCTATGTAAAAAAACGAATCGAGCAACTGTTGAATGCTGAGCCGGACCCGGCGTTGGCCGGAAGTGCTTATTCGCGTCGCATAGGGATCATTTGTCACTTTTACGCCGATTTCTTCTGCTGTCCCCACAGCAGGAATATGTACTGCGGTGTTTCAAATCATGTGAAGTACGAGCGGGAACTATGGCATTTCATGCAAGAGTATCTAAATTCGTTTCGTATAAACAAATATAAATCGAATACCACGATCCACCAAATAACCGATTGGAAGAAACTGAACTCTGAGTTTATCTTCAGCCGTTTTGAAGCCTTTCATTCTGAATATCTGAAAGAGGAGCCATCATTTGAAACCGATTTGAGGTACACCATAGACGCAAGTGCTGAGATGCTTGAAATGACCTTATACGCATCGGCGCGTACCGCGAATGAACAGAATCCCATCCTGATGTCAGTACTTCAGGGTATTTGATATGATTTATCGTTCTCCAAAATCAAAAGTTCCATGATGAGGGTCTGCTTACGATAGAACCTCTTCATAAACTAGAAATAATCGCTTTCTTTCATAACCAGTTTCCGTTCGGTACGGATTTTCCGTGGCCGAAATGAACAATCGCGGCAGATGTCTTACTAATTTTTCCGGCACTTTCACGCATCCCGTTTATATTACCTTACAGCAAAGGCAAAGGCGGTTATAATGAACTTATATCACATCGTCGCATCTCGCAGTATACCGGAGGTGTTGCACCATGAAAAAGTACGATTTAACCGTTGTCGGCAGCGGTGCCGGTCTGATGCTGGTCGAGCCTGCCCTGATGTCGGGTCTTTCTGTTGCTTTTGTCGAAAAAGACCGCTTCGGCGGGACCTGCCTCAATCGCGGCTGTATTCCCTCGAAGATGCTCGTGTATCCCGCAGACCTTATACGCGAAGCGCAGCGCTCCGGGAAGGTCGGTGTCCATATCGACGAGCCGGAGATTGACTGGCCGGTGATTGCGTCCCGCATGTGGGGCAAGATCGCCCACGGAGACAAGATCTCCGAGGGTCTGGAGAATATCGACGGGTTGGATGTATTCCGGGGAACCGGCGCTTTTACGTCACCGAACACCATGATCATTTCCGGGGAACACTACACTGAGCCGGTTGAGTTTGAGTCCGAGCGCTATATCCTGGCGCCCGGGGCGAGGACGCTGGTTCCGCCGATCGAGGGGCTTGCGGAAGCAGGCTATGTCACGGCGGAGAGCTTTTTCGGCGATAAGTTTCCGGGCGAGCCGTGGAAGCTGCTTGTCATTGTCGGCGGCGGCGCCATCGGCGCGGAGTTTGCGCATATTTTTTCGGCATTTGGTACGAAGGTGACACTTATCGAGATGCGTCCGCTGATTTTGCCGACC
>CAYGIB010000129.1:0-5818 GCA_964349735.1 uncultured Oscillospiraceae bacterium
CCCAATCAGCGCAGAAATCTTTTCAATCGAAAAGGTCGGCGGTGTAAAGGGAGGAAGAGACGAGGACAGATTGGTGAACATGCTTCCAATGGTTGGGATATCCAGCCGGAAAACGGCGACGAGCGTGGACGTAACCACCAAGGCAATCAGCGCTCCCGGAATCTTCTTGGTGATTTTCGGCCAGACAATCATGATCAGGAGCGCTACGGCTCCGATTGCCACCACCGGCCAACGGATCGTAGAAAGACTGCTGAAATACGCCTTCCATTTACCGAGAAATTCGGGCGGCAGTGTACCGGTATCCATCCCGGTAAAATCCTTGATTTGCGAGGTAAATATACTGACCGCGATTCCGCCGGTAAAACCGGTGGTAATCGGGTAGGGAATAAATTTAATCACCGATCCGAGCTTAAAGAGCCCGAAAAACACCAGCATGACGCCGGCCATCAGTGTCGCAAGCATCAGGCCGTCAACGCCGAACTCGGTGACAATCCCGTACACCAGCACCATGAAAGCAGCCGTCGGTCCGCCGATTTGAACGCGGCTTCCGCCCAGAAGAGAGGTAAGGAACCCTGCGATGACGGCGGTGTAGATGCCTTTTTCAGGCGACACTCCGGATGCGATGGCCAGGGCGATCGACAGCGGCAGTGCGACAATCGCGACAATGATGCCGGCGATTACGTCCTTTCCGAACTGTTCCCGTGTATAGCCCTTCATGGTTGAGAGGATTTTGGGGTTAAATATATTCTGCATGAATAAGGCAATCCTTCCGGCAGCATATAATACAAACGCTGTCAGAATCGAAATATAGGCGTTTCGCTTGATTGTGTCAACGGTTTTCGAGCACAAGAAAAGCCCGGAAATCCCGGGCTTTTATGGACATTTTATCAAAGCGGACGTCTTCTTTTCTTCTCCGGGCGAACCCTGCATAGCTCTTGATTGTAAATTCGAGAGAACAGCTCGGAAGCTTCCTTTCAAACAAGGGGGACTAATCCATCTTCTTGGTTGTTTTAAACTGGACGACAATCCCGGCGGCGATCAGAACAACGGTGATCAGTGTTGACAGTAAAAGGTTCTCCGGCCCGACAGAAAAATTGGTGATGACCGTCTCGGCGCTGAAATCAATCTCTTCGAAGCTCTCGAGCAGGGAACTGAGCCCCTGTGAGGCCAGGATCCCGCCCATGAATGCCGTAGCCACGATAATGGCGGGCTTTTGCATCACACAAACGATGATTCCGACAACAACACCGGCAATCAACGCTACGGCAAGAACCGCTCCTAATTTTTCCAGTTGAGTATCACCGGGAAGCATCTCCAAGCCCTTCTGAATCAAATCTCCGACTGTACCCTTATCCGAGACTCGAAAATCGGTAATCAACTCTGAGCTTCCGGTGACGGCCGTCTTTCCCAAGAGGGTCTTAACAAATGCAAAAACTCCGATACCTCCGGCAAAGCTCGCAAGGAAAGTCTTGATAATGATAAAGGCTGTAAACAGTGCGGAGATGTAGAAAAGCGCGGCCTTGTAGATTGCGAAGGATAGAAAGGCCATAAGAATCCCGCCGAGGCCCATGAATACCAGAAGCCACATTCCGTGACCGCCCTCCGGTAAATGATCCGCAACAAACGGATAAATGAAATATCCGATTGCCGCACCGATTGCAAATCCTCCGAGCGCCATCGCGAGGCGCAAAAATCGATACCCCATGAAGCACAGAATAATGCCCAGACCCAGTGAAACCAAAAGGGTAAACGTTAACATCTGCATTCTCCTCTCGTTTGACTCCGATTCACGGTAAATTCATTATATCATTCAACCTTGGCGGTGATGATATAGTATCCGGTATTGTCCTCCGAAACCATTATTTCGGTCGCGTTTAGCGGAATCCGAAGCTCCGGACCGGCCTGCCGGCTGATGACCCAACCTTCGAAAATGAAAAATTTATCCACTCCGAGCCTCTCGATATACTCCTCAAGCGTCAATCGATTGAGCGCAATATAGCGTGCATGGGGCTGTCCGACATACCGGATGTGCCAAGGCTCATAAGGAATACCGGTCATATCCTCTTTACCCTTCGGGTAGCGAATGATAAAGCCGTACTCGTAACAATGCTCATTAACAAATTTCCCGGCATCCGACTTCAGAAAGCCTGCCCCGGCAAACTCAAACACGTAAACATCCAGCGCCAAGCCCGAATGATGTTCGCTCTTGCCGGGTTCGGCCGCGATCATCGGATCCGCCTCGAAAAGCACGCGCTGATCGTCAAAGGACCTGTACGAGGACATGACATAGAGATGATCGCCCGTTTCTGATTTCACCGCGGCGCTGAGTCTCGAATAGTCCTCATGCATCGCCCGGTTCATCATCACATCGGTGGTTTTATAATACCCGATCGAAAACACGCGATCCTTCGAAACGGGTCGGTTGCTATTAATAAGGAACAACGACTCATTGACGATTATGCCTCTTTCCTCCATGTTCGGGTCGTCCATCGTAAACGTGCGCAGATCCTCCGGAGAATATTCAGTGCGCGTCCACTCCGGCCCGTCCTTTGCGAAAAAGGGAATTCCACCCGAGTCTCCAAAAGCTCCGAAAATCCATAATAATCCGAGGGCAACAACAGCGGTCGCGGCCGCTATAACTCCAACCCATAAACGATTCGACTTTTTCATGTCACAAGGGTACCACTTCATTCGACAGGCGGCAACGTTGAATGAACGGCTCTCCAATCCGCCCTTCAAATTTATCCATCCTTTAATGATAGAGTGAATTGAGATAGAATAACAGCATAGCTTCTCCGGGAGGGAAAGAAAAATGAGAAACGAAAACGACCTTTGGATAGCCGGAACCGACACCCGCTGCTTTCTTCACCCGACCATGGCGAACCGGCACGGTCTGATTGCCGGTGCGACCGGAACCGGAAAATCCGTCACACTCAAGGTAATCGCCGAATCGTTCTCGGATTTGGGCGTCCCTGTATTCCTCGCGGATATCAAGGGCGATATGTCGGGCCTATGCCTGCCGGGTGTCGATAATGAGAAGCTTCGGGATCGCATCAAGAAGTTCGGCATCACCGATTGGAACTACAAGGCCTACCCGACGGAATTTTTCGATGTGTTCGGTAATAACGGACATCCGTTGCGCGTCACGGTATCGGAGATGGGGCCTCTTCTTCTGGGACGGATGCTCGATTTGTCCGACGTGCAACGGGCAGTGCTTTCTATGGTATTCCGGATTGCCGACGAGCAGGGTCTTCTCCTTCTGGATTTGAAGGACCTTCGTCTGATGCTTCATTACGTAGGAGATAACGCCGACGAGTTTATACTCTCCCACGGTACGGTCAGCAAGGTCACCATCGGAGCCATTCAGCGCAGTATCGCGCTCTTGGAGGATCAGGGTGCCGGGTATTTCTTCGGCGAGCCGAGCTTTGACATCGCCGACTGGATGAAGACCGACGCAAACGGCAAGGGGTTGGTCAATATTTTGCACGCGGTCGACCTATATTCGCGGCCGCTTCTTTATTCGACCTTTGTGCTCTGGCTCTTGTCGGAGCTTTTCGAGGTGCTTCCGGAGGTCGGCGACCTGGAGAAACCCAAGATGATCTTCTTTTTCGATGAGGCGCATTTGCTCTTTAACGATGCGCCGAAATATCTGATTGAGAAGGTCGAGCAGGTCATCCGCCTCATTCGCTCCAAGGGAGTCGGCGTGTATTTCGTTACGCAGAACCCCGCCGACGTACCTCAGATTGTCCTCTCACAGCTGGGCAACCGCATTCAGCATGCGCTTCGCGCGTATACGCCCGCGGAGCAGAAGAATATCCGCGCCGCCGCACAGTCCTTTCGCGAAAACGAGAACTTCGATACCGAAACCGTCCTTACGGAGCTGGCAACCGGCGAGGCACTGGTCAGTTTCTTGGATTCAAAGGGCGTTCCGACCATCGTAGAGCGCGCGCTCGTTTTACCGCCGCAAAGTCTGATCGGCCCTGCCGGCGAGGAAAGAATCGCTTCCGTCGTTAAATCATCCCTCCTTTACACGAAGTACTTAGAGACTCTGGACCGGCCTTCCGCCTATGAGATGCTGATGGAAAAATACCAGCATGTCGAAGCTCAGGAGCTGGAGGCCGCCAAGCAGGAGGCCGAAGCAAAGGCGCAGAAGGATAAAGAGAAGGCAGATGCAACCAGGGCCAAGCAAGAGGCCGCAAAGAAAAGGAAGGCCGCTTCCTCCCCAATCGGCAAAGCGGTCAATTCCGCCGTCACCTCCGCCGGACGCGAAATCGGCAGACGCCTCATTCGCGGCTTACTGGGCGGCTTCCTGAAATAGAGAAACCGGCACTTACGCCGGCTATTCCGCATCTGCCCATCTGCTTACGATTTCCCGGACCTCCCGGGCCGTTCGCGCTCGGACGGCTTCCGCGCGACACTCCGCCGCACTGTGTCTTCCTTTCAGGTAATGAGACAACTGTGCGCGCATTTCCTTAATCGCACAATCCTCTCCGAGATGATCCATAAGACCGTCCAAATGCTCGAAAATGACACTCGCCCGCTCCCGTGCCGTGGGTGGACACCAGGATAGATCCCCGCTCAGGTGCGCCGCAATTTCCGAAAACACCCAGGGATTACCCATCGCGGCTCGCCCGACGGCGACACCATCTGCCTGCGTCTCGCTAAGCATTCGTGCGGCCGACTCGCCATCTCGGACATCCCCGTTGCCGATGAGCCGAACTCCGGAGCCCCGGAGCGCATTTGCCGTTTCCGCGATGATGTCCCAATCGGCTTTGCCCCGATACATCTGATCTCGGGAGCGCGCATGCAACGTAACTGCCGAAGCGCCCGAGTCCTTGCACATCAAAGCAAATTCGACGGCGTTTGCGTGTTGCTCGTCCCATCCTTTTCGGAATTTCACCGTCACCGGCACTCCGAACGGTTCGGCTGCCCGTACCGACGCTTCGATAATCGCGGAAGCACGCGGCAGGTCCTTCATCAATGCGCAACCCGCGCCGGTCTTCACCACCTTGGGAACCGGACAGCCCATATTGATATCGATCCATGCTGCTTTCGACAGGACCGGGTGATTCAGGACAAGCGGGATCGCTGCAGCAAAATCCGCCGCCTCATACCCGAAAAGCTGGATGGCGCAGAGGCCTTCGACTTCCGGATTGATCAGGAGATACCGAAGACTGCCCTCGACGGAACGTTGAAAAGCGATTCCGCGCGCGCTGACCAGCTCGGTGCAACCGTACATGGCCCCGAGCCTCCGGCAAATCGACCGGAATGTCACGCCGGTAGTCCCGGCAATCGGTGCCAAGCCGATATCATGACAGATGTTGCTATTCGGCGGCTTTTTATATATCATGGTTATCGTCCCCGTCTTTATCGTTTTCACTCATTATACCTTTTTCGGACTTAACGCAAACGATTCGCCGCATTATATTCCGACATAATAAGGAGACCTATGGGTACCCGTCTTCACCGAATCGATACGCGAGTCATCGATTGGATTTATGAGAACCTTCGTTCCAGCAAGCTGGATCCCGTTATGCGTTTTTTGTCCTTTACGGGCAATATCGGCATCATCTGGTTTATTGCTGCGTTTACTCTGTATGTGACAAAAGTCAGTCCCGAGGCCACCGTCTGTATCCTCGGGGCATTACTGATCAGTGCGCTTTTTGCTAATATCGTTCTTAAGCGGGCGCTACGACGTGAGCGGCCGTTCGTATACAGAGACGATCGGAATACCATTATTACGCCACCCTGCGACTTCTCTTTTCCATCCGGTCACGCTGTTTCCTCTTTCGCGGCAGCGACGGCAATCCTGAGGCAT
>CAYGIB010000130.1:0-5798 GCA_964349735.1 uncultured Oscillospiraceae bacterium
TCTTTTAACATAGTAATTCAGTCCTTTCCGAAATATTGCGGCCGCCACGGTCGCTAAGATGATTGCATAAAGCATCGGGTAATAGGCGCCCAGACCCAGAGGCGGGCGTCCGAGAAGGCACAGCGACGGAAACCACGCCATCAGGCCTTCGGGAAGAATCGTAAGAAGAGGGACCTGCACGAATGCCGGCATGCCCGAGAGCGGGAAGGTGCTTAAAAGCCACGTTCCTTCGATTGCCTGGCCGGAAATCTCCTCGGCCGAAACCGGCGAGTAGAATGCCATGCTCGAGACCAGATAGGCCCGCGCGATAATTGTCGTCATCGTCGCAAGGAGAAATGCGACTAGCAGGAGCACCCACTGAGGCGTAACACGAAGCTCGAGCCGGCCGGCCGCGACGACCAGAAGCACCACGCCGACGACGAAGTTGATTCCGCCGGTAAACGGCGCAAACCCGATCGTCGCCAACTGAGCCTTCAGAGGGATCGGCTGGATAAACATGTGCTCCAGCTGACCCCGTCCGATGATTCTGGAAATGTGAAAATTATTCGCCGCTCCGAAAAGGATAAAAAGTCCGGTCACGGTCGTCGAGTACGCCATCATGAACAGCACCTCATCCGAACTCATCCCGCCGATGCCGCCAAAACGAATCGAGATGAGAAACACGGATGACACCGTTGCCAGATTCGACAGGAGGTCCGAAAGAATAATGGCGATGGCGTACTTGGTGTCCCGCAGGAGCCACGCCATATCCATTTTCGCAGCGATTCCGTAAAGGCCGAGAATTCGCTTGATGTTCATTTTATCCACCGTAGCCCACCATCCTTTTCGCGGCAATTCCGTAAAGTCCGAGAATCAGCCGAATTGATATTTTATCCACCGTAGCTCACCATTTTATCCTGAGATTTCTTGAACGCGAGAAGCGCCGTCGGCCAGAGAATGAGATTCCAGGCCACCTGTAAGAGCAGCGTTTGCCCGACGTCCGCCGCACCGACAAATATGCTGAGCGGAGAACCTCCCAATGAGGCAAAAGGCTGGAACTTCATAATGGTCGAAAGACCGAACGGCAGGAACCGAATCGGAATAATCGTTCCGGATAGAACCACGATAATCGCCGCCCGGATTCGATCGATGAGCCAATTGATGTTCCTCAAGCGGATCGACAGGCACGCGAAGATGAAGTCGATCGCGAAGCCGAGCGAGATGCACAGCAGAAGACTGAAGAAGAACGCCGGCGACGCCGGAATCAGCCGCACGCCCAGAAGCGGCGCCAGAAAAAGCGTCGGCACGGAGTACATCAGAAACATCGGAACCCAGCCGCCCACGGTCTGCGACACCAGCTGGCCCAGAACGGAAAACGGCCTTCCGTACAGCTTCAAGAGCACGCCTTCCGACAGCCACCCCGTTGCAGCGGTTTTTACCACAAGCATATCCGCTAGTATCGAGCTTAAAAAAGTGTATGACAACATCTGCTCAAGACTCATCTCGGCCTTAGCGCCGGAGCTCATGATGGTCTTCCACAAGTAAAGAAGCGGAATCAGCGTACTTATTTTTAGAAGGATGATCGGCAGCGAGTAAAGAATGCCGCCGTTCGTCTTCTCCTGCGCGGACATCCGCGCGGTTACATAATATTTATACATGTGTGTTATGCTCCTTCAAGAAGTTCCGGGCATATAAAAACCCGGGGTTCCGCTTAGCGTCTCCCCGGGCAACACACATATTCAGGCATTCAGTTATGCGAGAACGTTGGGCGGCAAGAGGCAGTCAAAGCGGGAAAAACGGACGCAAATATCCCTTGTACGCCCAAAACCGGCGCATTTCACCGGCAAAAGGGCATACAAATCCCTTACCGGCGTAAAATCATACGCAAAGCCGTGAACCACGCGCTCGAAAAGAATGCACAAATCACCCAGCATTAATCGAATCGCCATACAGTACCTCTCACCTCCTTTTCTATAAAAATTCAATCAGATTATCGCACCTCGAAAAGAATAAGTCAATGTGAGTATGTGGTCCCATTATGATTTGTGATGGATCGTGATCGATTCTCTGTCGAACCGGATCAGCCCTTCTTCTTGCATCTTCTGAAGCTCGCGCGAAAGAGACGTGCGCTGAACGCCGATCTTCTCCGCGAGCGCCTTTTTGCTGATCGGGAGCTCGATTCGATCGGAATTTTGCTTGCGCTTCTCGTAATCAAGGTAGCTCAGGACGCTTTCCCGGATGGATTTCCGGACGTAGTGCTTGATGCGGTCCCCGAGGATCGTCGTGTGGTCGGAGACAAATTCCAGATAGCTTCGCAGGAAGGCGTGATTGTCCGAAAAGAGACGAAACAGCCGGTCCTTTTCGATCGAAAGAATCACCGTCGGCTGCCTGGCGGTGATCGTCATCGGGTAGTAGGGATTTTTCGAGAAAAGCAGGTTGCCGCCGAGGATGTCGTCGCTTAAAAACTCCGCGATCGTCATCAAGTTGCCCGCCTCGTCGATGCGCTCGACAGCCACGCTCCCCGAAAGGATGATCTCGAGGGTCGAACAAACCTCGGACGAGAAGTGGACGATGTTGTTCTTGTTGAAGGACGCGATCGTGAAGCTTCGGTCGCGAAGGTACGACTCGATGTCCTCGCTCGGCAAGGAGCGAAGAAGCGTGCTCGTTGCGATCCGTTCCCGGTGCTGATTCATGTTCGACCCTCTCTTGTTGATTCATTCCTCTTCGAAAAGCACTTCGAAGAAAAGTGTTCCTTTTCCGAAATCTATATTTTCTGACATAGTGTTACATGGGTAACACCTTTTTTTCTACTATACATGTAGAATGAAGCAACATCAATCCTGAGGAGGCCGCATCATGAAATACCTCGCACACATCATTCGCATATTGTTTCTTGCCCTGTTCATCTTTCTGCTGATAAAAGGAAACGTATTTATCTGGCTGGCACTGTTCGGCGTAAGTCTATTGGTCGCCGTGGTTTTCGGGCGGCTGTATTGCGGGTATGTATGCCCGATGAACACGCTGATGATTCCGATTGAATGGCTTAGCAGAAAGCTCAAGATTCAGACCGCGAAGGCGCCGAAGTGGCTCAAAGGCGGCTATTTCACCTGGATCTCCCTCGGCGTTTCGGTCGCGGCGATGCTTGTCGGCAAGCGCCTGTTTCAGATGAATCTGCCGGTCCTGCCGCTCTGGCTGATTCTATCGGTACTTTTAACGCTCCGGTATAAGCCGGAAGTCTTCCATAACCTCATCTGCCCCTTCGGCGTGTTGCAGAAGACCTTCGGCCGCTTCGCACGCTTTTCGAAAAAGGTCGACCCCAATACCTGCATCGGCTGTAAGCTTTGCGAAAAGGTCTGCCCCTCCACGGCAATCGCCGTCTCCCTCGACAGCAAAAAGGCGGTCATCACGACCGCCCTCTGCCATCAATGCACCAACTGCACCGATGTGTGCCCAAGGGCTTCGATTCGATATCAAAAAATTAATTAAGTACGTCCGAAACGCCATTTGACCCATCCACGTTGATTCTCCCCCCCGCGAAATATAAAATAGTCTTATTCAGACGAGTTCAAAATTTGGATGCGGGGTACTTATTCTTGAAAAAAATCATCGCCCTCTTTTGTTTTGTTGTCTGTTTAATCACGCTGTCCGCATGCGATCTCCCTCCCGAATCACGGCCGGTTGATTCGACGGTCGGCACAATCGAGGAAACCGCTGTAGAAGTTGTTTTTTCGGATTCAACGTCCGCTCCAACGGTAACCCCGCCGACACCGACCTCAACACCGGCGCCCTCACCGACCCCTTCTCCCTCACCGACCCCGAAACCGGATTGGGTGACGGTTTTCGTCGCTTTCGAGAACTACCATGAGGGTGAGCTTGCGGGCATAACCGACGCTTTGGATGACGCCGGATACCGGGCGGTGATCACCAGCACCCGGACCGGCACCGCCATAGGAATGAGCGGCGGCCGCATCGAGATTGAAACCGCGATCGACGAGATCGAGGACGTCGGGCTCGGGATCATCATCGCAGGCGGTACCGGTATCGTGGACATATGGGATAACGAGGTGCTTCTTACGCTGGTTCGCCGGGCGGACGAGCAAGGACTTCTGGTCGCGGGCATCTGCGCGGGGCCTGGTGTGCTCGGCAACGCGGGCGTACTCATCGGAAAATCCGCGAGTTGGTACAACGGAACGAACACGAACGCTGTAATGAGTGATGCGGGTTGCGAGAATTCCGGACAAGCAGTCACGATCGATGGGAACGCGGTTACGGGAAACGGCCCGGCAGCAGCAAAGGAATTTGGCGAAGCCGTCGTCAGCGTCCTTGATTCGATGTAGGTTTATTTTCTGCATCTCAAGTAAACGAATAATGGAGGACGACCACCATGCCGCAGATCGCCAAGGGAGGGAAATTCGTTTTCGGCCGCTCCCTGATTCGCGAAGACTTATCGGTACGCTTTCCGCCGCAAGCGGTCAGCGAATATAATATCACCGCAGACCAACGGGTCTACCTGATGACCGGAAGCAAATCGACCGGAGGATTCTGTGTCACGCATAAAGGCTTACTGGCTCCTTCCAAGCTCAAGATGATCCTCACCGACAACCCGGAGCTTATCGACTATTCGATCGCGCCGGGCGAGTTCGTTCGCTATAAAGGTCGCTCCTATTGCTGGCTCCCGATTGAACAGAAAGGCGTGATCCGGCTGACTCCGGAAATGATGTCTTTTCTGGATCTGCAGGTCGGGATGAGACTTCTGTCGATCCGAAGCAGCGACATCGCATTCACGATGGGCGCGAAGGGTCCGCTCCTGGAAGCTGCGGACGGCTATGAGGGAGTAATCGAAGCGTACTGATCGTTGATCACGGCCACTTCGTCACCCTACACCTCAATCCCGAAAATACTCTTGACCAGTATACCGAGCAGAAACGAAATCCCCGACACCCCGAGGCTGATCGCGGCCATCTCGAGGAAGCGGCGGCGGAACGGCGTGTCTTTTACGACCGAGATATAGTAGTTGAAGACAAAGATTACCACTACGGCCAGAAACAGGCTGACGCCCAGGCAGACGAACGGATTTTCGAAAAGAAGGTACGGCAGGATCAGTACTGCGACGGTTAATACATATGTGATGCCCGTATATATGGCAGACTTGATTGCCTTGGCGCGGTCTCCCTTCTCCTGGCGGGTCGAAAGGTATTCGCTCGCCGCCATCGAAAAAGAGGCGCTGATTCCGGTAATCAGACCGGTCATCGCAATCAGGCGCGTGTTCTGAAACGCGAACGTGAATCCGGCCAAGGCTCCGGTCAGTTCCACGAGGGCATCGTTTAAGCCGAGTACGACGGAGCCCATGTAGTTGAGTTTTTCTTCGTCGATCATATCGATCAGGAGCTGTTCGTGGGTCTGCTCATCCTCGACAAAGGCGTGAAGTTGCGGGTATTTTTCGAGTATCGCCCCGTAGATGTCGACCGCGTCGTCCTCCGCTTTTTCGAGAAGCTTGAGGCCGAAGGTCAGCCCGAAAAGCCGGCTGATCAGATAGAAGAAAATGATCTTGCTCTTCGACGGCCGGACATCCCGCCCGGTGATTCTTTTGAGCTCGTTATAGTGCCGGAGTTCATCAGCGCTCATCCTTTTTAAGATGTCGGCATTATTGCCCGCGTTCGCCTTTGCTGCGAGCTTTGCGTAAATCAAATGCGAGGTGATCTCGTTTTTCTGCTCTTTGAGCAGCGCAATATCCGGTTGATTCATATTTTCGCCTTTCCTTGGTTCGGACAACACACCTGGCCGATTGTCCTGAATTGAGTTTAGTTCTAGTTTATCAC
>CAYGIB010000131.1:0-5778 GCA_964349735.1 uncultured Oscillospiraceae bacterium
GCGATGAAATCCGGCCTTGACGTCAAGGTCTCCGAGGTGCACGGAATGAGCCAGCGGGGCGGATCCGTCATCACTTACGTCCGCATGGGGTGCAAGGTGTTTTCTTCGATTATCGACGAAGGAACGGCCGACTATTGCCTGTGCTTCGAGCCACTGGAGGCATTAAGGTGGGCGCCTCTTCTTAAGCACGGCGGTACATTGATCATAAATGACGCAAAAATCAGCCCCTTGCCGGTTCTTCTGGGCAAGGAACAGTATCCGGAGCAAATCGCCGATACACTTAAGAAGGCGTCCGGCGACCGTGCCCGTATCATCGAAATCAACGCCAAGGAAGCAGCCCTGTCCGTCGGAAGTGCTAAGGCGGTCAACATCATCATGCTCGGCGCCCTTTCGGTGTTTACGGACATCCCGGAGAGCGTTTGGGAAGAATCCATCCGAGAGACGTTTTCCGGTAAGTCCAATTTAATTCCAATGAATTTGGAAGCTTTCCGCATCGGCCGCGACTTGGCCAAATAAATACGATATAATTGAATCGTAGGGCAAGCAGCCGTGGTGTGCACGGCCCGCACAATAAGGAGGTATGCCGCTATGTTGGTCAGCCAAATCAACGTTTTTCTCGAAAATCAGTCCGGTAGACTCGCCGAAGTGACCCGGACGCTCGGACAAAATGATATCGATATCCGCGCTCTATATATCGCGGACACGACGGAATACGGAATTCTCAGGATGATTTTGGACAAGCCGGAGCAGGCGGTTGACGTGTTGACCCAGGCCGGATTTACGGTAAGCAGCACGCCCGTGATTGCGCTGGCCATCGCGGACAAACCCGGAACACTGGACCATGCGCTTTCCATTCTATCCAAGGGATCCCTTTCGCTCGAATACCTCTATGCTTACGTAGGCAGAGCGTCCGATGACGCCGTCGTCGTGATTCGTGTGCGTGATCCCGAGCTTGCCTTGAGCAAGTTGCAGGAAGCGGGAATTCGGGTGCTGACCTCCGAGGAGGTTTACGGCATCTGATGAATAACCCTTTTCGCGCATGCGGCGTATCCGATGCGGTTATTAAGGCTTCCGAAGAGGTTCAGGAGTCGATTGCTCCGGCAATCCGGCAAATCGAACACATCCGCAGGGATAACCAGTTGCGCGTACTAAATGCGTTTCGGGAAGCGCGTATTTCGGAATCGCATTTCGGCGGTTCCACCGGGTACGGATATGACGATATCGGACGGGATAAGATTGAGCGGGTATATGCGGACGTTTTTGGCGCAGAATCGGCGTATGTGCGCATTCAGATCAGCAGCGGCACGCAGGCCCTGGCCGCGTGCCTTTTCGGCATCCTAAGACCCGGGGATAAGCTGGTCTCGGCGACAGGGACCCCGTACGACACCCTTGCGACCGCCATCGGAATCACCGGGAAGAATCAGTCCCGCGTTCCGGGGTCGCTCATGGATTACGGAATCGAATACTCGGAGGTTGCCCTCCTGCCGGACGATTCCCCGGATCTGTATGCGATTAAGGGCGCAATCGATCGCAATACACGCATGGTCTTCATTCAGAAATCAAAGGGATATTCCGATCGGAGGTGCCTAATGGGTTCCGAAATCCGTTCTGTTATCTCTGCCGTTCGCGAAACCGGCTCCGATGCGGCCATATTGGTCGACAACTGCTACGGCGAGTTTGTCGAAGCAGAGGAGCCCTGTTCGTATGGCGCGGATATTTGTGCCGGCTCCCTTATTAAGAATCCGGGCGGAGGACTATGTCCGTCGGGAGGATATATTGTCGGTCGGCGTGACCTGGTCGAGGCGGCCGCGTTCCGGCTTTCCGCCCCCGGACTTGGAAAGCATGTCGGCCCTTCCCTGGGATTCAACCGCACGCTTGCACAGGGCTTTTTCATGGCACCCCACATCGTCGCGGAAAGCCTGAAGGGAGCCGTATTCGCGTCTGCCCTTTTTCGAAAAGCGGGATTCGATACGGCACCGGGCCCGCTGGATTCGCGCGGAGATATCATACAGAGCATTCGATTTCGACATCCCGAGCAGGTGGTGGAATTCTGCCGGATTGTCCAGGCCAGCTCTCCGGTCGATTCCTTTGTAACACCCGAACCTTGGGACATGCCCGGATATGATGTTCCGGTTATTATGGCGGCCGGCACGTTTGTTCAGGGTTCTTCAATCGAATTTTCTGCGGACGGACCGATCAAACCGCCGTATAATGCATATATGCAGGGTGGACTCGTATCAGAGCAGATTTACCTCGCCGCGATGCTGGCAGTCGATAAAATGGGAGAACAATCCATATGAGCAACCAGAAAAGACCCGGACCGACCGATAGAAAAGGCCCGGTCCCGCACAAAGGAACCACTTCGAGCAAAGGAACCACTTCGAGCAAAGGAACCGTTTCGAGCAAAGGAACAGCTTCGCACAAGGAAACCTCCTCGCGCCGACACGATACACGGACCGTTTCCAGGGAGCATCTCGGACACCTTCAAAAGGTGCGTCGCAAGCGAGCGATTACGAGCGCCCTGTTCATGACCGCCGTCGTCCTCCTTCTTTCTGTCGTCACGGCATCCGCAATCCTTTATGTGAAGGACTTTGTTTCCGCTAAACCGAAGTTTGCTTTTGTTACCATGGGAAGCGTCGAGCATTCCGTCAGTGCCGAGGTGTTAATCGTCCGAAGAGAAACGGTGACTCAATCCGTCACGGCCGGATCTCTCGTCACCTTGTCCACAGAGGGAAGCAGAGTTTCCAAAACCCAGAGGCTGGCCATGGTCATTCCGGTCGGAATGGAAGACACGGTTTCCGAGCTTAATAATGTGCAGCAGCAGATCGTTGAGATTGAGCGTGATTTGGTCAGTCTGGGCAAAGGCATGGGTGCGGTTGCCGTTTATAAGGAGACAAACGCCGAAATACTCCCGCTGATTGACATGATTCGGAGTGACAGTTTCAATGGGGATATGTCCAACCTCATGTCCTATTCGTCATCGATTCAGGTGTTGATGGACAAGCGCGATTTACGCCTTCAAAACGTCGATTTCGACGATGAGCGACTCTCCACATTACGCACGAATAAATCAAGGCTTGAGAATCAGCTTTCGGATCAGTCGGCGATCATAACCGCTCAAGAGCCCGGAATCGTATCGTATAAGCTGGATGGACTCGAAATGCAATTAACCCCGGAAACGCTGATGAACATTGTATCCCTTGAATGTGAGCGCTATATCGACGATGCGCAGCGCATTATCCTTGCGGATTTGGAAATAAAAAAGAATCAGCCGGTTCTTCGAATCTGCCAGAATGAGTTTCAGTATTTTGCCTGCGTGATTTCCGACATGGGCGTTCCGGACTTCCCGAAGGATTCGGTTCACACAATACGCGTTCCGTCGGAAGGAATCGTGATTGACGACTGCAAGGTGATACGTTCAACGGAGGGAGTCGGAGGAGTGTTTGTAGTCTTCCAGACTCCGAATCAGATCGAACGTCTTCTGGACCGGAGGACCGCCGAGGTTGAGATTGTCCGATCCTCCACCTTCGGATTGCGAGTGCCTCGAACCGCACTGGTGAATCCCGATTACGAACTGAGGTACGCCAAGATACTCATCAACTCGAGTGGATATGCACGGTCGCTGAGTGTCAATGTTTTGGATTACGACCGTGAGTATGCGATTATCAGCCCGATTGAGGGCTTTGACAAGCCGGACACCAGTACGATTGTAATTACTAATCCCAATACTTTAGCCGATGGTGAAAAGGTCGAGTAGGGAGGTCGGGGATTTGGATGGCATGAAATTCGATGCGATAAAAACGAGTATGCAGACGCGACTCGATGCTTTTACCAATAACGTTCGGCAAGAGATGGAACATGCCGGAAGAAACCCCGATGAATTGACCATCATCGGAGTTTCTAAGCTCTTTCCGGTCGAATATGCACGCGCTGCGGTCCTTCTGGGACTTTTGGATTTGGGTGAAAACCGTGTATCCGAACTCCTCGGGAAACAGGAGGTCCTGGAAAGCCAGGGACTTCATCCCCGCTTTCATCTGATCGGGACGCTTCAGACGAACAAGGTGAAGCGGATTATCGGTAAGACTGCACTGATTCATTCCGTCGACTCCATACATCTTGCAGAGGAGATTTCGGAGCGCTCGAAGTCTCAAGGCATCGTAACATCGATTCTCCTGCAGATTAATATTTCCGAGGAGGAGAGCAAGCACGGATTCGAAAAGTCTGAAGCAGAAGAAGCGATTTTGAAAGTGAGCCGGTTCTCGGGCGTAGACTTGCATGGACTGATGACGATGGCACCCATCGTTCCGTGTGCTTATACGCCGCGTATGGTTTTTAGCGAGCTCAAAGAACTTTTCGACCGGATGCGATCCGAAGTACGGGATCCCGAGAAATGGACAACATTATCTATGGGCATGAGCCAAGATTATGTGGATGCGATTCATTGCGGTGCGACACATATCCGCATTGGCACGTCTATTTTCGGGCCGAGAACGGCGTAACGATAGAATCACATCCTTGGCATTCGCATGATATCTGCCTTGAAAACGGTCGCAAATCGCCCGTCGCTGTAAGGAGTCTGTTAGAATAGCGGCTTTTTGTTTCCGCGTAATTACAGTCGCCTTACTTATTACGACATTCTATTGAATCAACGATTAAAGACTCCTATACTGACTCTAGTGATTCTTTTCACTAGTTAGCTCGTCTTTTCATTCATTAGAGTCAATAGTGAATAAGATGATATTTGGAGGTAATGAAGATGGCAGGTTTTTTCAAGAAGATCGTTGACAAATTATCCGGATACCCGGATGACGCTGAGTTCGATTATGATAATGACTACGAATATGACGAGGCGTCGAACGAAGAGTACGAGGCTCCTGCTTCTCAGCAGACGTACTCTCAGCCGGAGCAATTCAGACCGGGTAACCATGGGGATCCGATGATGCAGTACGCTCCTCAGCAGAGAACCTCGCCTCAGAAAGTTGTACCGATTAAACAGGGTGAGCAGCAGTTGGTAATCATGCAACCCAACAATATTCAGTCCGCACAGCGCGTGTGCGATCATCTGAGAGCGGGGCACATGGTGATTTGCAATATCGAGAACGTCGACGCCAAAATTGCTCAGCGCGTAATTGACTTTATTTCCGGTTCAACGTATGCTATGGACGGCAACGTAAAGCCGATTGACGCCCGGGCCCACAGCTTTGTCGCCGTTCCGAGATCCGTGTCGCTGATCGACAAGGAGCTTGCTCCTCAGGAGACTCTTGAGTACCCGGAACAGTACAGGATGGCCCGCTAAGGGATTCGCTTAACGTAATCTAAGCCCGGAGGGGAGCTTTCTTGTCATGGGAATCGTGATTGGTCTTGATGTCGGCGGAAGCACCACCAAGATTGTCGGAATTCAGGATGGAAGGTCCATCGGGCACGAGATTGTCAATGCGACGGATCCCGTAACCTCCGCTTTTGGAGCTTTGGGTAAGTTTATCGATATCCACCATCTTCATATTTCGGATATATCAAAGTTGATGATCACCGGTGTGGGAGCTTCGTTTCCCACCGGTGATCTTCTGGGTATTCGGACCGTACGTGTACAGGAATTTCTCGCCACAGGACTCGGAGGTCTTCACATAACCGGGTTAGAGCATGCCGTTGTCGTCAGCATGGGGACAGGTACGGCTTTTATCGAGGCAGGCAAGGATACAGTCCGGCATATTATCGGATCCGGAGTCGGTGGCGGAACCGTCTTGGGGCTTTCCAACAGTATTTTGAATGTCCGTGATT
>CAYGIB010000132.1:0-2685 GCA_964349735.1 uncultured Oscillospiraceae bacterium
GGAAGGAATCAAGACACAAAGAGACGGGACATGGGGGGTTTCATATATTTCCTCAAGAGTCTGCCGTGAAACGGGCATGATATTTCGAAGGCGAAGGATGGCGCCGAATCTGGAAATTTGATATACGACATTGCCCAGAAGTAGCGCGGAGAGCAGGAGAAAAATGATTGCGCACTGGAAAATCAGATCCGGTCGATCCGGCAGAACCGGCTGTAAATAACCGTAAGCTGCCAGAAATGTAGCAACGACCGTCATCACCAAAGCGATCACAGTGGCGACGAATTCGAAAAGCGGAAGCGGTGCGGCAGGTGATTTCACATTGAGCGGAAGCGGTGCGGCAGGTGATTTCACATTCTTCAATGTCCCTTCTGTGAGGACGAAGCTCCTTAATAAGTTGTATTATTACATATTTTAAAGAAATGACAACTTCTTATGACGCGGTACTGCCGGATCGGAGCCATGAATAACCGGCAATTAGGTGTTTTCGTCGAGGCTGTTGATAATATATAATATATTCAGGAGTAAGACATTCGGGTAAAAAGGGAGGCTCATACGATGAAAAAGAAACGGTCGGCGATTAGCGCTCTTCTATTTGCGGTTATTTGGATTATTATCCCTTCATTTATCTTGTTTGGCTGTGGTCAAGCAATGGAAGATCCTGATATAACAAATGCGGAGAGCACTTCTCCTACTGAGGCGACTCCAGAGAATGGGGATACCGATGAAAGCAGTGAGTCAGAAGAGACGAAGTTATCAGAAACAGAAGGGACTGTTTTTGATGAGGACCCCGAATTAATAATGACTGACTGGCACGTCGAGTATTTTTCGGAAGACGAATTCAGTGATTTGGAAGCATACACGTTCATTATATCGATTCAAAGTTCAAGACCCATTCCGGAGGGATTGGGATTATCAATGAATTTGACTTTGAAAAATTCCGACGGGGATGTTTTGTCCGGCCAAGCCCACTATTATGGTGACATCAAATTCGACGGACTTCAAAACTTCAGTCTTTCGTTTGCCTGCCATAACTATATTAATGATAAGGCGCTCCTGGACAAGCTTTCCGGCATAGAAGAGATTGAGGCAGAATTCAATCTGGGAAAATCAAGCACATCAGCCACGGCGGATACCCCTTATGCCTATGTGGAGCTTTCGACCGGAGATCTAAGCTTTGAGATCGATGGTTTTGGAATACGGGATCCCCTATTGAAGTTTGAGAATATGGGCTACCCCGCCTTCGGAGAATGTGTAATCTTTGTTAAAGGGAGTGAAGAACCGGTCATTATTCATGTGGGCGAGGACTTCGACGACCCCGCTTATCTTTCCGGATATACCCAAACCGCTGTTGATCTTACTAAGGTTGAGCGTGTATTTTACTGTGTAAATTATGACGTTGCTTTGGAAATCGGATAAACGGCTTAATCGGCGCGGTCACCGGGCTATCCATAATCGGGTGCGATTACTTTCGGAGAAAATGGAGGTCGGGCGGACTTAAGCCGCAATTAAGCATCCGCCTTTTGTGAAGCGACGCCACCAATCCCGGCATACTGTTTTTTTACTTTCCCGTGAATAGCTGCCGTGATTGCTTTTTGAGGACATTGATTGACACACCGGTAACAAAGCGTGCAGTTTCCCTTTGGAACCACTTGACCGGCGATGGCGATAAAGTTATTCATCGGGCAGATTTTCGCGCAAAGCAAACACATATTGCAATTGGAGTTGATTCGGACATCCCTCATCAGAGCGCGTTCTTCCTTGCTGAAAATAAACCGCTGCGTGATCAGTCCGAGGTGCTTCGAGAAGACATTGAAACCCTGTTTTCTAATAATCCCGTTGTCGATATCCCTAACAACATCGCTCATTTTCTTATCTGCGTCAAAGATATATTTATTGTTTCGATCCGCACTCGACAGCGGATAAAAGAAGACATTACAGATATTGTTCGGCATATTGAAATGCGCCGCATATATTACCTGATAATCCATATCCATGAGCAAATCCGTAAACACTCTTGCGCCGTCCCCGGAAAAAAGATTTTGTGTGCAAAAAATAATCAGCTTCTTTCCCGTAAGATTTGCTTTATGCTTCTGAACAAATTCACGCATAATGAACGGTACGCATGATCCGTAAATCGGATAACAGAAGCAAAGCGTATCATGAAGGTCGATAAGTCCTACAAAATCCAGGTCCTCTTCTATGGAATGACATTCTGCACCCATTCGTGTCGAAAAGGCTTTTGCAATGTATTCCGTATTGCCGGTTCCGGAAAAATACAGTGTTAGTATTGGTGTAGCCTTCAATGTACTCATCGTTTCTCCTCTTGTATCCCTAATAATACCATAGCTTTTTTGAGAGGGGCAAATATCCGTTTGAAACCAGAACGAGATATAGTATTGTTGTAATGAGTCGATACAAACGCTCCAGTACGCCGGAATCAATACATCGAAAAGGGAGAACAAGATGGATCGTAAAAAGCTCTATGACCGCAGCGAACCGTGGCTTCGATATGCCATTCACCTTTATCTGTACCACGAGCCGAAGGAATCACTCGTCGAACTTAAAAACGAGGCGCTATCGGATGCGCGAATACAAAAGTATCTTTCCGACGTGGCTGATTTTCACGGACTCACGGTAACCAATCATAAGAACCCGGATTTGCCTCTTCATAAACTGATTTTTCTT
>CAYGIB010000132.1:2695-5774 GCA_964349735.1 uncultured Oscillospiraceae bacterium
CCGCGACAAGTACGAAATCTTTCAGTCGCTCACCAATATTCCGACACACTTTGGAGGAACCGGAGAAGACGTTTTCAGTTGGTGCCTGTGTGATGCTCCGCTACTGTTCCTTGCGCTTGTTAAGGCGGGTACGGCATATCACGAATATGCTGAGCCGGGAATTCGGTATTTAACGAACCTTGTCCGCGCGAACGGATTTCCGTGCGCCGCTTCGCCGGAACTCGGTAAGTTTCGCGGACCGGGAAAAAAGGACGATTGTTGCCCTTACGCAACGCTGATTATGGCGGACCTCCTGTCCTATCTTCCTGAATATCGGAACTCGAATGCGGCAACTTCGGCTGTAAACGCGCTTCTGGACTTGTGGGAAAACAGCCTTGAGAAGCATCCATACATGTTTTATATGGGGACTGATTTTCGAAAACTCAAGGCACCCTCGTTCTGGTTCGATATCGTCAGTGTTGCCGGGGTATTAAGTAAATACGAATATGCTCGAAAAGATCCTCGCTTTTCCGAGATGGTTTCTCTGATTCGAGGCAAGCAAGACCCGGACGGATTTTTCACGCCGGAATCAATATCTCTTAAACTCAAGGATTGGGATTTCGGACAGAAGAAAGCTCCGTCTCCCTATCTGACGTATCTCTGTATGCGGATTTTCGAGAGGGAAGAGGCGTGAAGCGGTTCAATTTCGGTAACATGGACAGTTTTGATTGTAAATGGCATAATCAGTGGAAATAAAGTGAGAAAACTACAGTTGCGCAACCGGTGATTGATTGACAAGATCGGAGACGATGATGGCATATAAAGAAGAAATGTTGTTGTTTAACAAAAAATTCGTAGAGAACAAGGAATACGAGTGTTTTATCACAACAAAGTATCCGGAAAGAAAAATCGCAATTCTGACGTGTATGGATACGCGTCTTTCTGAATTGTTGCCAGCTGCGTTGAAGTTGAAAAACGGAGACGCGAAAATCATAAAAAACGCGGGAGGCGTAATCAAGCATCCGTATGGAAGCGTCATGCGAAGTTTGCTCGTTTGCATTTACGAGCTTGGCGTTAAAGAAATATTTGTGATTGGCCATTACGATTGCGGGATGCAAAACGATGACCCCCGGTCGATGATCGACAAAATGCTGCAGCGCGGCGTTTCCCCGGAAGACCTAAAGCGGATCAAGGATTTCAATTTGGATATGAATGAATGGCTGAAAGGATTTCATGATCCGGCTGAATCGGTCCTGGAAACGCTGAAAATGATTAAGAAACATCCGCTGATTCCCGGAGATGTCGATTGCTCCGGTTACTTAATGGATCCTGTGACGGGACGAATCGACGTCGTTGAAGATCGATTACGGGCATAATGCGCATTACATCTATGGGGGTTAGTGCTTGAGCGAAAAATATGATGCAACTATGGTCGGCAGAGGCATCGCGGGGCTGACAAGTGCGGCGCACCGTACGAATGACGTACGCAAGGCGCTGAAAGGCAGTGATCGATGACGGTCATTCTGATCGAGTTCATTATTGTGTTGACTGGTATGGCGGTGACCGCCATACTTTTCCATCGACTTCCGGTTCTGCCCGACGCGATCAATGACACATCGAAGCCCCCTTCTGTTTCTGTCATTATTCCAGCACGCAATGAAGAATCCAATCTTCCGCTGTTACTTAAGGATTTAGGTGAGCAGATACTTTCTGTCGATGAGATTATCTGTGTCGACGATGCCTCGGAGGATGCAACCGCTCAGGTGGCGCTGGCACACGGTGCGAAGCTCATCCGTTTGAATACCAAGCCGGAGGGATGGACAGGCAAGTCATGGGCCTGCCGGAACGGTGCCGACGCGGCACAAGGAGAGCTTCTCTTATTTCTGGATGCCGATGTGAGGCTCGAAAAGGATGGAATCCAAACGCTGATGCAGGCGTACTTTGAAGCAGGGTGTACGGTTTCCGTTCATCCCTATCACAGAACCGAGAAGTTGTATGAGCAGTTTTCGATGATTTTCAACCTCATTCAAATCGCCGCGAACGGGACCGCTTTACCACGGCCGCTCAATATCGGTCTGTACGGCCCTGTCATCCTGATTGCTCGGCCGGATTACGAGAAGGCCGGCGGCCATGAAAGCGTCCGAAACAGCGTCGTCGAAGATATGGCCTTGGGCGCTCAGCTGAGAAAATCGGGGGTGCCTTTTCGATTATTTGTCGGAAATCCGGCGGTTTCTTTTCGCATGTACGGAAACGGGCTTCGCGCGCTGCTCCAGGGATGGACCAAAAATATTGCGTCCGGTGCGGCCAGAACGCCGGTTCCATTGTTCGCGATGGTCTTTCTGTGGGTTGCGTCTCTTCTTTCGGTTCCGATTCAGATGGTTAAGTTTTCCGTTTCACAAAATTGGCCATGGCTGATCGTTTACTCCGGAATATATCTTGTATGGGTCCTCGTATTGGTGCTTCTTTCAAAGCGTATCGGAAGGTTTAAACACCGGACGATTTTTTTCTATCCGGTATTGATGCTGGTGATGTCGGGCGTGTTTGTGGTTTCAGCGGTTAAAAAATTACTGGGTCTTAAGGTAAAATGGAAAGGGCGCGACATAACAACAGGTGAAAAGAAATGAGGATCCTTTTTCTGCCGGAAAACTGGACGCTCGTTCTCTGCTTTATCGTTTGGCCGGTGTTGCAGGTCGGCGCGGCGCTACTTTGCCTCAACCTGCCGGATCGGGTCTTTTCACCGGACCGCTTCTTGTACCGATCGCATCGCTTCGAAAAGGAAGGTAAGATTTACGATTCGATTTTTCACGTGAGTCGCTGGAAACATCTGCTGCCCGATGGCGGCGCGGTATGGAAAAAGCGTGGATATGAAAAGAAAAGAATGAAGAATTTTTCCAGAGAAAACCTGAGCAAGTATCTGGTCGAATCCGGCCGCGCCGAGATGACGCACTGGCTTGCCATTTTTCCCTTCTGGGTATTCTGGCTCTTCACGCCGCCGATTGTCCCATGGATCATGCTTCTGTATGCGGTAATGATCAATTTCCCGTGTATTATCGTCCAGCGGTATAACCGTCCGCGTATAGAGCGGTTGCTGCGGAAAATG
>CAYGIB010000133.1:0-5757 GCA_964349735.1 uncultured Oscillospiraceae bacterium
ATCATGTTGCGCGCGATGGCATTGCATTGCTGAAGATCCGAGGAAGCACCCGTGCTGATTTCGCCGAGAATAAGCTCCTCAGCCGCACGTCCGCCCAGGGAAATCATGATTCTGTCAATCAATTGCTTGCGCGTCGTATAATAAATGTCCTCATCCGCCTTATGGGCGGTGTATCCGCCGGCTCCTCCGGCCGGAATAATCGATACGCGCTCGACCCGGTCGGTCTCCGACGTCGCTCGAAGAACAATGGCATGGCCGGCTTCGTGGTATGCCGTAAGGCGCTTCTCTTTGTCGCTTATTACTCTGCTCTTCTTCTCGGGGCCGATCATCACTTTGAAAGTCGCCTCGGTGATGGTCGAGTAGTCTATTTCCTTCAGGTCATGGCGAGCGGCCAATAAGGCAGCTTCGTTGAGCATGTTCGCCAAATCCGCCCCGGTGAACCCGGGTGTGTTCTTGGCAACCTCTCTCAAATCGACACCGGCGGAAATCGGCTTGCCCTTCGCATGAACCTTGAGGATTTCTTCGCGTCCTTTGATGTCCGGAAGCATGACGAAAACGCGGCGGTCAAAGCGACCGGGGCGCAGAAGCGCCGGGTCGAGAATGTCAATTCGATTGGTCGCCGCTATGATGATTACGCCTTCGTTCGGGCCAAATCCGTCCATCTCGACTAATAATTGGTTCAGTGTTTGTTCACGCTCGTCATGTCCGCCTCCGAGCCCCGCGCCGCGGTGCCTTCCGACGGCATCGATTTCGTCGATAAAAATGATGCAGGGAGCGTTCTTTTTGGCGTTGTCAAAGAGGTCCCGGACGCGGCTCGCACCGACTCCGACAAACATCTCGACAAAATCCGATCCGGATATCGAGAAAAACGGCACGCCCGCCTCACCTGCCACAGCTCTGGCGAGCAGGGTCTTGCCGGTTCCGGGTGCTCCGTGCAGGAGAATACCGCGCGGTATCTTGGCCCCTACATCCGAGTACTTCTTGGGGTTTTTCAGAAAATCGACAAACTCCGACAACTCCGCCTTCTCTTCGTCCGCTCCGGCGACATCCGCAAACGTCACATCGTGCTTGCTGGGGTCATGCAGCCTTGCTTTGCTGCGACCGAAGCTGATGGCGTTCTTTCCCTCGCTTTGAGACCGGGCAAAGGAAAACCAGAGGAAGAAGCCCAGAACACCGACCATAATGACGATGGTCAGGATACTTAACATGAAGCCCCAGTCGACCGGCTTCTTGTAATCGAAATTCTGGATTTTACCGTCTTCTTCGGCTTTAAGCAGAATCTGAAAGATCGTATCCACGGATTCCATCGGGACTTCCTTGCTGACCTGAACCAACTTGCCTTCCTTATCTTCGTACGTAAACTCGATGAACGTTCCGTTCAGAACCACCTTTTCGATTTGATTCTCGGCCGAATTAATCGTCTCGAGCACCTCCGATACTGTGGTTTCTTCTCTTTTCGATTCGTTCAGGTACAGCCATCCGACTACAAAAATCAGCAGTAAGAGTGCTGCGTAAAACGGCGCTCCGCCGAGCTTTCTAGGGGTTTGAGCGGTTGTCATTTGTTACCTCCGTCCGGTTCCATAACTCGTATATCCGGTAAATTTCTGTATTTACTGGCATAATCCAATCCGTAGCCGACGATGAACTCGTCCGGAATCACCATACCTACATAATCCGCCTCAATCTGAGTTCTTCTGCGGTCCGGCTTGTCAAAAGCCACGCATAGTCTGAGACTTCTCGGTTCCTTGGTCATCAGAAGCTCTTTGAGATTCGACAGCGTCAGACCGGAATCAACGATATCCTCGACAATGAGGACATGTTTATCGCGGATATTGACATCCAGATCCTTAATGATTTTGACGATTCCTGTGCTCCGGGTATTCTCAAAATAGCTCGAAACCGACATGAAATCGACAATGACCATGGGCTCCAACCGACGGATCAGATCGGCCATAAAAACAAACGAGCCCTTCAGAATACCGACGACGATAAGCTCTTCCCCGACATAATCACTGGATATACTTGCTGCCAGACGATCGACCATTCGGTCGATTTCATCCTTTCCAATCAGTACTCTTCCGAGGTTATAAGCCATATTCACTCCTTCCGGAATCATCAATATTCTGCAAAGTGAAAGGTCAGAGAATCACCGTGATTCTGCAAAGTGAAAGGTCAGAGAATCAACGTAATTCTGCAAAGTAATGTCGCTTCACTCGAAAAAAGGCTTGTCAGCCCCTTCTCCGCCAGGTAGCGACCGCAAGAAATTTCGTCTGTGAAGCCCCTTGAATGAACAAGACCGGGAATCCACAAGACTTCATTCTCTTCGGCCGCGACAATCATCCGTTTTCTGAATTCGATCGGCACCTTACGGTCTGTAAGATATCGACGAAGAGGCTTTCCGCCCCTTCCTCCGGCCGGCCGTACATAGTCCGACAAATCGGACCTGCGCACCGTCACGCGATCGATTCCTTCCATCGGGCAATACCATGTCCGATTATTATAAACCACCTGAGCCGGATTCTCAACGGCTATCAACTCAACCCGAAAAAGCGTTTCACCGCTATTTGTGCAGGGCACCTCAACCGTTCGGCCCACATCGCTCATTCCAATCGTCCGAATCCCGCGTACACCCTCGTCAAGGAGTAAATACTCTTTTCCAAGGTAAATCTCCGACTTCAAAGACGGCATCAAACCCGACTCCCCATTGGTGTCATCATCGGAAACCGTAGGCTTCGAACGATTTGCGAAGAACAGTGTGTCCGCCTGAAAGCCGGCATAAATACCGCCGGACAGCGAAAGAAATCGATTGCTTTCCTTTTCCGCGGCCATGACCAGAATTTTCTCGACCTGCTCCTTTGAAAGATCCGTCGTTTTTCCGACGGTTGAAAGGAACAGACGCCGGACCAGTCGGGAGGCAACCGCCGGATGTGCTCCTCGAAGTAGTTCGCACGGAATTCCCGGGATACCTCGTGCGATTTCCTTCTGATTAAGGTCAAAAAGCTCCGATACAAAATTGTCGAAGAACTCCTTATCTGCGCGCAACAGTTCGCCGGCAGATATTAGTGCTTCAATCGGATCCTTCACCGACACTTCTCGAATCATGGGAATAACAAGATTCCGCCATTTGTTTCGCGCGTAATCGTTTTCCAGATTGCTTTGATCTATTGAAAAAGGAATGTTGCGTTCCCGAATATATTCGGTAACCTGATTCTTCGACGCGAAAAGAATCGGCCGGATGATTCGACCGCGATTCGGTTCCATGGCACAAAGCCCATCGAGACCGGTGCCGCGAAAAAGATTGATCAGCATCGTTTCCGCCCGATCTTCGCGCCGATGAGCCACGGCAATTCGGACCCGTTTGCTATCCGGTTCATAACGCTCGGCAATCTCATCGAAAAAGGCGTAACGAGCCTTCCGTCCGGCCTCTTCAATTCCGATTCCGGCCGCGTGCGCATCCTCTGTAACAGCTGCTTTTCGAGAAAAGAACGGAACCATCCGACGCTCGCAATACGCCCGGACCAACTCTTCATCTGCGTCGGATGCATCTCCTCGAAGCCTGTGATTGAGGTGTGCGACAGTAATGACCGGCCCTGCTCCGGAATCGCCGGTCAGAGTCAGGAGCAAATCCAGGAGGCACATGGAATCCGGCCCGCCCGACACCGCGACAACCGCGACATCGCAATCCAGCAGGCGGTTTTGCTCGATGAACATACGACATTCGTTAAGAAGTGACATCGGAATTCCTCGTCGATCAAACACTCCCGTTACCTGATAAACTTGGCAAAGTCTCCGTAAACGACTCCCCCGTCAGCCTCTTCGCTCTTTTCCCGCGGCGATGCGCCGGGAATATACACGTTTTCCGAATCCGGTTCTCCCGCTTCCTCGTCCTCGAAAAACAGCGTCCGTTTCGGCCACCATTTCATGTGTACCGTTTTCGTCGGACCCTGCCGGTTCTTTGCCAAAATAATCTCCGCATCTTCGATTTCCGGTTTGATGACCGCAGGATCGTAATACTTGGGTCGATATATGAATATAACCATGTCGGCATCCTGCTCGATAGCGCCCGAGTCACGCAAGTCCGAGAGAATCGGTCGGTGCTCGTCCCGGTTCTCCGCACCTCTCGAGAGCTGCGAAAGTGCGATAATCGGCACCTCCAGCTCCTTTGCCATTATCTTAAGAGAGCGTGATATGTCCGATATCTCCTGTTGGCGATTCCCGTACCCTCTGCCGCCGGCGGCAGACATCAATTGCATATAGTCGACGACCACCAGACCGAGGCGATTCTCGTTCTTCAGCTGACGGCACTTGGCCATCATCTCGACGGTGTTTATCCCCGATCGGTCGTCGATATAAAAGGGAGCGGGCGAAATCATCGTTAAAGCCTTGGAAATCTCGATCCACTCGTCTTCGGTGACGCTTGCGTTTTGAAGTTTAAACGTACTGACCGCCGCCTTAGAAGACAAAATGCGGTTGCCGATCTCTTCTTTGGACATCTCGAGGCTGAAGAACGCCACGTGCGTCTTGTATATAATCGACGTATTCGTGGCAATATTCACGACCAGAGCAGATTTTCCCATCGCAGGTCGCGCGGCGACAATCACCAGGGAACCCGGACGAAGACCGCCGGTCGCCTGATCGAGCTTCGGAAAGCCTGTCCGAACCACCTTGCGTTCCTTCTTACCTCGACCGACGTCCATGATTTCCTGCAATGTTCTCCGGAGAATCTCGTTGATGCTTTCAAAACCCCTGCCGACCGGATTCTCTCGAATCTCGGAAAGACGCTTGATCGCGATATCCACCAGATTATTCGCTTCCTGATCTCCATCGTAGGATTGCTTGACGACTTCATCCAGATTGTCGATGATTTTGCGAAGAAGTGCCTTCTGCCGAACAATTGAAGCATATTCCGCGACATTCGAACGGATAATCATCAGATCGGAAAGTTGACTGACATATGCGGTTCCGCCTACGGCATCGAGCTCGCCTTGACGTTTGAGCCGTTCTGAAACCGTGATTATATCGACGGCATTTCTTTCAGCGGCCAATTCGAGAATCGCCGTAAAAATCAAGCGATGACCCGGATGATAAAAATCCTGCGGCTGTAAAGTGGTTAGTGCTACGTTCATTCCGTCTTCACTGTCCAGGCACGCACACAATACGGCCTGCTCGGCTTGAATACTTTGTGGCGGGACTTTTCCGGAAAGACTGCTCGAAGACGGTTTTGCCATGGTTTCCTCCCAGGAATGCTGTGATTGATCAGCTGACAGTAATGACCTCAACCGTCACTTTGGCCGAGATATCAGAGTGAAGCTTGACGGCCACCTCGTATTCTCCCGCACCTTTGATTGGGCTTTTGATTGTAACGTTCTTCTTATCGACAGGATAGCCAATCTTGCTCAACGCACTCGCAATATCCGAGGTTGTTACGGCGCCGTAAAGCTTTCCGCCTTCCCCCGACTTCATTTCCAAAACAACCTTCCGGCCGGAAAGCTTCGAAGCGAGGCTCTGTGCCTCTTCTCGCGCTCTAACGGCTTTTGCCGACTGCGCGCCCTTTTTCACTTGAACCGAATTGAGGTTAGATGCCGTCGCTTCAAGCGCCATCTTTCTTTTTAGCAGGAAATTCCTCGCGTAACCGTCGTTTACTTCGACAATGTCGTCCGTTTTTCCCAATCCATCCACATCGTAGAGTAAAATAACCTTCATTTTGCTCTTTCGCGCGATTAATGAACCGTGCGTTCCTCCTTCAAGACATAAAAA
>CAYGIB010000134.1:0-5755 GCA_964349735.1 uncultured Oscillospiraceae bacterium
CGTTGGATTCATGATGTTTGCCATGTCGATGTTTCCGTCGTTTGCGGATATGGGAAGTTCCCTGGATGACATGATGGCGGGATTTCCGCCGGAGATGAGTAAGGCGTTTCGGTTTGACGTAATTGATTTTACGGACCCGATGGACTATATCTGCTATATGTTCCAGTATTTCCTGATTGCGATGGGTTCACTGGCGATTCTTACCGGAGGCAATATCATTTCCAAGGAAGAATCCGACCAGACGATTGATTTCTTGTATGCCCAGCCGGTGACGCGGACGTATATTGCGGTGAGTAAAATCGCTGCGGCCTTTGCGCAGATGATGGTTACGGCGGTTCTGTTCTTTGTAGGAACATGGGGGATACTCGAGATCGTAACGGACGATTATGATCTCAAAGGTCTGGTGATTCTTTGCGTCGGCATCGTCTTGTTCATGTTGCTCTTTACTTCGGTCGGATTTCTGCTCGGCCACTTGATCGTGAAACCCGGCCGCCGTTTGCCGTTCGCTCTGGGGATTGTCTTCGTTCTTTTTTTCCTGGATATCATGGGGAAAATCAGCGAAGATGTCGAGGTGATGAAGCACTTGACGCCCTATCACTGGTACGACGGGATTGAACTCCTCGAGAATGGTTTTTCACCGGTGTATCTTGCCGTTACCATCGGGATGATCTTGATCGGCAGCGGCCTGACCGGACTACTCTACACGAGAAAAGATTTTACATAGAACGGACGGAGATTCCGCCCGGCAGGCAGGGGTATTTTACTCGAAAAAAATCGCCGGGGAGAGTAGAATTCGGGAGATATCATTGTCATGTGTGAGAAATTTCAAACGATCAGCGCGGAGAAGCAGCGGACGATTTTGGACGCTGCTTTGACCGAATTTTCCGAACGCGGGTACCACAAAGCCAACACAAACGCAATCTGTGAGAAGGCCGGGATTTCCAAGGGCCTTCTCTTCCATTATTTCGGAAGTAAAAAGTCGCTGTATCTCTACTTGCTGAATGATGTGATGAAGGAGATGTCCCGGCGGCTGATCGCGTATACCCGCCAAGATAAGACGGACCTTTTCGACCTGATGACCGAAGTCTCCATTGCGAAAATGCGCGTGGGGGCCGAGATGCCGGAAGGGTATCGCTTGGTGTATGAGGCCTTTCTGGTGACGCCGGACGAGCTTACTAAGGATATTAACCGGAACTATGCGAATGCCTACGCCGAGCAGCGCGGGCAAATGCTGATGCTCGCCGACGGGAGCAAGTTCAAGCCCTCGGTCAGCGTCGAGCGGGCAATTGATTTGCTTTTGGCGTGCACGGAGGGAATGTTTAAGCGATACTACGATCAGTACCGCCGCATGACTCCGGAGGAGGCCTTGCCACACATCGACGGCGTTCGCAAGGAGCTGATTGAAAACCTGCTCCTTTTGAAGTCGGCGTTCTATAAAGAGGAGTACCTTTCGTGAGTGATCGAGAATGTGTTGCGGCGTCAAAGGCTCAAAAACAGTAGGTAAATCCAGAAAAAACAGAATTTTTACCGTCTATTGAAGTTTTTTATTTGAAGAATGGGCGATCTGTTGAAGTTTTATTTGAAGCTTGGGCGAAATGAGAATATACTCAACTGAGTTTCACCCATCGCCAACCTCGAAGATCGTATCATCAGGATAACCTTCGAAACGCGGCCGCCAGAGATGCCGGCATTTAGATGATACACCATACCGATATAGATTATGAAGGAGAAAGAACATGGCAGACAAGACACTGGAATGCAAAGATTGCGGATCAACATTTACTTTCACGGAAGCGGAGCAGGATTTTTACAGGGAGAAGGGGTTCGAGAACGAACCGCAGAGATGTCCCGATTGCAGACGCGCCAAGAAGCTGGCCAGAAACAGTTCCGGAACGCGCGGAGACCGTGAGATGTTTCCCGCAACATGTGCGGAATGCGGTAAGGAGACAATGGTCCCGTTCAAGCCCAATCCCGACAAACCTGTTTATTGCAAGGATTGTTATCAGTCTCGCAGGTAAACGAGACAACGGATGGATGAATAGTTTGTCTGTATCTGAAATCGGATGATTATGGCCCATGATGAATGAGAATGGATCGTGGGCCATTTTATGCACCGATTTGACATGTGTCGGGTCGAATCATTTCGACCCGGCCGGCACGTAAATTGACTTTTCCACGTAGCAAAGGTAGAATTATTCGGCGGTACCGGGTTTTTCGGGCGCGAAAATCCGACTCTTGGAGGAGACGAATATGGCCGAGAACGTATACGATATTCTGGAGGCGCGCGGATACATTTCGCAGGCGACGCACAAGGAGGAGATCTATGAACTCCTTGGCAAACCCGGCGTGACCTTTTATATTGGTTTCGACCCGACGGCCGACAGTCTTCATGTCGGACATTTTGTTCAGATGATGGTGATGAGCCACATGCAGAAGGCCGGGCATCGGCCGATTGCCCTGATGGGAGGCGGAACCGCGATGATCGGTGACCCGAGCGGGCGGACGGATATGCGTAAGATACTCAGTAAAGAAGACATTTCACACAATGTCCGTTGCTTCCTGGAGCAAATGGGTACGGTCGTCGACTTTTCGGACGACAAGGCATTGATTGTCAATAATGCAGACTGGCTTCTGGATTTGAATTACGTGGAATTCATCCGCGATATCGGGCCGCACTTCTCCGTGAACCGGATGCTCACCGCCGACTGCTATAAGCAAAGAATGGAGAAGGGTCTGACCTTTCTTGAGTTCAATTACATGCTGATGCAAAGCTACGATTTTCTATATCTCTATAAGAAGCACAACTGCACTCTGCAGCTCGGCGGAGACGACCAGTGGTCCAATATCCTGGGCGGCGTTGAGTTGATTCGTCGAAAAGAGCAAGGCGAAGCTTTCGGACTTACATTTGCCCTGCTGACGAACAGCGAGGGCAATAAGATGGGCAAGACCGCGCGCGGCGCCGTCTGGCTGGATCCCAATAAGACTCCGCCGTTTGAATTCTACCAGTACTGGCGCAACATCGAGGATGCCGATGTTATGAAGTGTATGAAACTTCTGACCTTTGTATCGCTCGAAGAGATCGCGGAGTACGGGAAGCTCAAGGACGCCGATATCAACGGGGCGAAGAAACGGCTGGCGTTTGAGGTGACGAGAATTGTTCATGGAACCGAGGCGGCCGAGGCGGCCAAAAGTCAGGCGGAGGCGCTTTTCGAGGGGGCAGGTGTATCCGAGGATATGGCGACGACGGAGCTTTCCGCAAGAAGCCTCTCCGAGGGTGTAGCGATTCTTGACTTGCTGGTTGATACGAATTTGATGGCCAGCAAAGGCGAGGGACGGCGCATGATCCTGCAGAACGGTGTCTATTTGAACGGTCAGGCCGTTACGGATCCCTTTTATAAGATTACGGAGGATGATTTTACGGACGGTGAAGCAATCATCAAGAAGGGCAAGAAGATTTTTCATCGACTGGTGATTGGCTGAGAAGAAGGGTAGCGTTAAACGACGGACGAGCAGTCCGGCGCATGAGGGCGCGGCACGGAAGTGCCGCGTTTTTTGCGAAAGTGAAGGATGACCGTAAGGACGGAGATGCCTAGAGCCGCTGCTGCGCTCACCCCAAAGCTGACGTGCTGGGCCGTAGTCCCGTCGTATCGGACAAAGATTGTTCCGCCGGGTACAAGGCCGGCTGTACGGACACGAACGATTTCCAGTGTGTCGTCACAGTCTATAGGCAGCCTGACCGGCGGCTGATCGGGGATATTGTATGTTGCTTCGTAACCCAGGTAATAGATGAACGGAACCCGGACGGAGTCCGTTGTTCGATCCAGAGAAATGCGGAGAACATTGTATTCGCGGGTGACCGGCATGGCTTTATCGTTGGCATCCTCGGCAACGGCATGGTAGGTGAAAAACAAAGTATCCGCCATGGAGCGGTCACTGCGGAAATACTCGAAACCGGTATTGGGATATAAAGAATGCTTGTCGGACAACCATTCTGCGGGCGGACTCATTGGGTGGAAGATGTTGAGGACGAGGATGAAAGCAGGGATGATCTGAATCGCGAACACGGGAAACCGAAGGAAATCCGCGTGCGGAGCAATCTTCGGAAAATTACTGACGAGTGTAATCAGAACGCATGCGGAAATAGACAGGCACAGTACGGCAGGCAGGTAGAGTCTCCAGGGAAATTGGATATAATTCAAAACACTCGAAAAGAAGTGCCAGGGAAACAGCGAGGTGGACATAAACAGAAAGAAGAGGCCAAAAACCATAGATACGTCTGCGATTCTAAGAAGACGCTTGTCCGGCTTTTTGCGGATGAAAAGCAAACGAAGCGGCAAAAAAACCAGGATTCTAAATCCAAAGTTCCTGAGATTCGGAAGGATAAACATCTCGTCGAGCGGAACCGTTTCCTTTTCGGGAATTGCATGATATGCATCGACGAGCATAAAGGAGTCGGTGAATGTCTGCTCCAGCATCGGTACCCAGAAAAAAGCGGTTAGAACCAGTGTAATAAATACACACAGGAGCATTTTCAAGAGGATTTTCGGGTTTTTGATAAAATAAGGGATTCCGATAATAGCGAGGAAAAGACACATCAAAGCGCTCAGTGCGGCGAAGATTTCATGGCTCAAGACTAAGCCGCACAATGAAATGATCAGAAGCGCGGGCTTAGTGAACTTCTCGAAAAACAAATTATATAACGCATAAAGAAGGAGCGGCAAAAACACAAATACCAGCATCTCGCCGAGCGCCGCCCGAGTGTAGAGAACCCTGGCAAAATAATCGGCCGAGGTATAAAGTACGGCACCAATCAGCGCGCCGTACTTGGATTTGATCATTCCGTTGAACGAGTACGCAGAGACCAAAAAGGTTGCGGCGGTAATTGAAATCATGAAAAGATTAAGGGCGCCGACAACGCCGAGACCGAGCGCGGCGAGGGCGGCAAACGGAAACATGAAGAAATCCGGATAAAACAGAGGCGAACCGTAGCCGCCGCCGAAAAAGAACGTATAATTCATCCGTACCTGAAAGACGCCGTTCTCAAGACCGTCGACCAAGCCGGCAAACCGACCGAAATGAAACAGGAAATCGTGCCCCTCATGTAATGTGTCTTGAAATAGAGGAAAACACAGCACCGCAACGTTTGCGATGAAAACACCGATGAAAAGAACCGGGAACGGAAGGTAGGAGGTTTTTTTGTCTATCATCCGGCAACTGCCTCTTCGAAGAAACTCCCCAACGAAAGTACCGACCTGCGAATTGCAAATCAGAAAAGGAGCTTCCGGAGTCGATTGACTCGGCTTCCGGAATTATTATATCCAATAATACCACACATTAGATTTTTTTCACCAGTCCCGTCAGTACCCGGCCGGGCCCGAGTTCGACATGCTCTTCATATCCGTCCGCGCGAAGCTTGCGGATTTCTTCGGTAAAGCGGACAGGGGAAATCATATGTCGCTCCAAATACGTCGGGAAGTCGGTATCTTCATCCATTCGATCGGCTGAAGTATTGGAGTATAAAGGGGTTCTTGGCCGGCGAAAAGAGATACCCGCAGAAAATCGTGCGAGCGCCTTTGCGGCATCGCCCATCATCGGCGTGTGAAACGCTCCGTTTACCGATAATCTATGTGCTCTGCGGGCGCCTGCGGCCAAGAGCATTTCTGCCGCGGCTTCTGTGGTTTCCGTCTTTCCGGCGATGACAAGTTGGCCGGGACAGTTGTAGTTGACCGCATAGACGGCATCATACTCTGAAATG
>CAYGIB010000135.1:0-5738 GCA_964349735.1 uncultured Oscillospiraceae bacterium
GTCGACAATACTTGGCTGGTAACGGCCCGGAAAGATAGATCGCTGCCGGATTATACGAAGACCTGCCGCCAAAAGCGGCAGGTCTTCTTTTTTCCTTCAGTGCGGCGAAGAACAAGCGTTGTTATTAAAACGGCGAGAAGGAAAACAATTACACATTGCTTTTCGCATATAAATGGTATAATTACTCTGTCGGAGTATTTGGGGCGGATCGATATGCCGCTTCCTTGCGTTTCGGATATTTTCTATGAATGGAGAGTGTTCTATGTGTGCAAAGATTTTGATCGTCGATGACGAACCCAACATAGTCGATATTCTGAAGTCAAATCTTGAGCGTGAGGGATATACGACCATTACGGCAGGAGACGGACAAGCCGCTTTGGATTTAGGATTGAGCATGAAACCCGATTTGATTCTTCTGGATTGTATGTTACCCAAGATGGACGGCTTTGATGTATGCAGAAGATTAAGATTACAGACGAATGTACCCATTCTCATGCTGACCGCAAAGAGCGAAGAAATCGATAAGGTTCTTGGGCTGGAACTCGGAGCGGATGATTACATCACCAAACCGTTTTCCGTGCGCGAGGTATTGGCGAGGGTGAAAGCGCAGTTGAGAAGAGTGTCTCTGGCGGAGAGCGATGCGTCCGACAGCAACAAAATCATGACTTTCGGAGAGCTGGAAATCGATATCGATGCGTATCAGGTCAGAAGAGGCGGCAAGATTCTTGAGCTCACCCTCAGGGAGTTTGAATTGGTTCGTTTCTTGGCTCAGAATGCGGGTCAGGTATTCTCCAGAGAAACCCTTCTGGAAAGGGTATGGGGATATGAGTACTACGGGGATGTTCGAACGGTAGACGTTACCGTACGACGTACCCGCGAGAAATTAGAGCCGGACCAGAGCAACTATCGATACATTCTGACCAAACGCGGCGTGGGGTATTATTTCGATAAGAGCCAAACTTGAGTGAAGGATGCCGATCAAGATGACATTTCAGACTGTCTTTGCAGCCTCGTCGGGGGCTGCGGGTCTTTTTCAACAACTGTTGGATAATATTTGGTTGATTCTGATTGTACTGGCTTTTGGCTTGCTCATCGGATTGATTTGGGGCGTCATCTACTCCCGATTCAAAGCAAAATATTTTTCGAACGAAGCGGAACGGCGCATTAAGAACATCATCGCAGATTTTAAAAGAGAGAAGGACACGTCCGAGACCATACTTCGTGAGTTGCAGGTCGGCGTTTTGGCTTACGGAGCGGACGGGAGACTCATTACCGGAAACCCTTCGGCCAATGCGCTTCTGGGAATCCGTGACATTCCACAGACGATGCAGGGCTTCTTGAACCGTTACGGGAAGGATAACGGGGTTTCTTTGGCGCTGATGCTGCAGACGAACAATGTGACCGGCAATGTATCGGTCAAGGATCGTACCGTTCGGCTCCGGATTACGCGCGCACAGTTGTCGATGTACAGAAAGCCCAGCTGGATTGTCATCATTCAGGACATCTCCGAACAGGAGCGGGAGGATAAGCAACGCAAGGAGTTTGTCGCAAATGTGTCCCACGAGCTCAAGACACCCCTTACGACGATTTCGGCTTATTCGGAGACGCTTCTGGATTGGGGGCTTGAAGGCAAATCGATTCACGAGGTCCGGAATGATGTCGCGAGAATCCATGACGATGCGGAAAGAATGGATCATCTCGTGCAGAACCTGCTCTTGCTGTCTTCGATTGACAGCAGAGGAATTCGCCCGATAATGGTTCAATACGATGTCGTTTCAATCATGCGCCAGGTTGTATCGAGAATGCAGGTTCAGGCTCAGGAAAAGAAAATCGATCTGGTCAGTTCCGTGCTGTCCATCGTTCCCCCGGTTTTCGGTGATCCGAACGCGATTGACCGGATTCTCACGAACCTGATTTCCAATGCAGTCAAGTATACGGACCCGAACGGAAGAGTGAACGTTTCGGTTCAAAAAACCGACAACTATATATCGATCAAGGTCGTGGACAACGGAATGGGGGTCGCCAAGGATAATCTGCCGCGGCTTTTCGATCGGTTTTATCGCGTCGATTCGACCGGGTCGAGGAAGTACGGCGGAACGGGTCTGGGTCTTTCGATTGCCAAGGAGCTCACAGAGCTTCAAGGGGGTACGATATCGGTTTCCAGTTCTCTGGGAAAAGGATCGGAATTTGTCATCACCATCCCCAAGGCCGAAACGACGTATCGGGAAACACTCGCCGCGATTCTGTCGGATTCGCCGCGAGTGGAAATCCTTTATGACAATGCAAGGCAATACTTGATGAAGGCAGCTGAGGATATCGATTTGCCCGTCTATGAACTGAGCAAAATCAGCAGCGAGCAAGTCGAAGAGATTCTCTCTTACCTGCTGATGGTTACAGATGAGGGCGTGGAGAGCGTGCAACCTCGCGGGACGAATAACGAGCCGGTTCGGAGCGAACCGATAACCCGACAAGCCGTAGTCGCGGTTGAGAATGCTCCCGATACGGTCGAAAAGGATCGTTACGAGAAGATATCCGGGTCGGTTGACAAACGTCGCGCCGTCCCCGTTCGAAAAGAGACGGTTTCACCCATCCCACCCGTTCCGGTTAACGCTGCGGCACCCGTCCCGGTGAATTCTGAAAGAACTGCGCCAGCTCTCCAACCGAATCCCGTAAGTACTGCGCCAGATCTCCAACCGAATCCCGTAAGTACTGCGCCAGATCTCCAAATAAAGCCTGTCAGTACTGCGCCAATTTCCAAAGTGAATCCTGTCCGTACAGCGCCAACTGTTCAAATAAATCCTGTCCGTACAGCGCCAACTGTTCAAATAAACCCTGTGATTGCCGCCTCGACTCCGGTGGCAACGGAGCCGAAGACGGCCAGTCGACCTGCGTATATGATTGAGCCCTCTCCTGTAGTTCGAAACTCGGACCGGGTGGCCAAATCATTTTCGGATAAGCGTCCGCCTCGATCCGAAGCTCCAATCAAGAGAAATGCGGACGTTGTTTCTTCGGGCGCTTTCAAAGCGACTACATCGACACCGGCCCGTGAATTATCAGACCGGTTGACAAAATCCAAGATTCACCCGGATAATAGACAGCGATTACGATTATCAGAATTGAAGGCGGAGCCGGATTCTTTTCAAACAAACGATTCGCCGACGATTGACGTAAAATCCAGTGAAGACAAGAGGGGGAACTGAAATGTCCAGTTACCGTATCGAAGGCGGAGCGGTTCTCCGCGGCGACGTCTCAATCAGTGGAAGCAAGAATGCAGTATTGGGGATTCTGGCGGCATCCATGCTGCTGGACGGACCGTGTATTCTCGAAAATGTCCCGCAGATTGCAGATGTGCATGCCATGCTTGAAATCTGCGAGACGCTGGGTGCCGTCATTACACCCCTCGGAACGGGGATGTATAAGGTCGATCCGACCAACATCTCGACATATGAGGCGACTCATGCGAAGGTGAAGAACATCCGGGCGTCCTATTATCTGCTCGGAGCGTTACTATCCCGATTCAAAAAGGCGACCATGCACATGCCCGGCGGATGCAATTTCGGAACCCGTCCGATTGACCTTCACTTGAAGGGATTTGCGAAGCTTGGCGCCATCGGAACGGATGCATCTGATATTCGCGACGGTATCATCCGGATCGTGGCCGACCGACTGCTCGGGGGACATGTTTTCCTGGATGTGGTCAGTGTCGGCGCCACGATTAACATCATGCTTGCGGCGACCCGGGCCGAAGGAGTTACGACAATCGAAAATGCGGCGAAGGAGCCTCATATCGTTGACGTAGCGAACTTTTTGAACTCGATGGGCGCAAACATCAAGGGCGCCGGTACCGATACCATACGCATAAAGGGCGTAGAGGGCCTGCCCGGCGGGTATTCGTATTCGATTATTCCGGATCAGATCGAAGCGGGAACGTATATGATTGCCGCCGCGATGACACGGGGCGACGTCACGATTCACAACCTGATTCCGAAGCATATGGAGCCGCTTTCCGCTAAGCTGATCGAGATGGGCTTCAGCATTGAGGAAGGCGACGACAGCATACGGGTCAGCATCGACGAAGGAAAGATGATAGAGCCGGCCAATTTCAAAACCATGCCGTATCCGGGATTTCCGACCGATCTTCAGCCGCAGGCGACCTCTCTTCTGTGCTTGGCCGACGGTCTGAGCCGAATGCACGAGAACGTCTGGGACAACCGTTTTCAATACGTAAGCGAACTGCAGTCAATGGGGGCTGAGATATCGGTCATCGGCCGGGTCGCCCTGGTTTCCGGGCCGGCGCGTTTACACGGCTCCAACGTGGTTGCGATGGATTTACGCGCCGGGGCGGCGCTGGTTTTGGCGGGATTGGTGGCCGATGGTGTGACGACGATCTCCTCCGCGCAGAGAATTGACCGCGGATATGAACGTATTGTCGAGAAGCTGAGCGTACTCGGAGCCCAAATCGAACGATATGACGATGAGGATTTGGAGTGCACACGGCCTTTGGCGGACTGATTCAAATCGGTACCCATTATCTTTGGCGATTGGGTCCGGATACGAATAAGGCAGTAAGCCTTTCGATCGATTAACTGGATTGAATAGAAACTTTTTGGCGTCGGGTAAATTGAATGTTGGATGAAATGATTCGAATCGTACCCCTTTATAGCGGAAGCAGCGGAAACAGTGTGTTTCTTCGCTTCGGCCGGACGCGCATCTTAATCGATGTCGGTCGCTCGGCGAAGCAGATCGTTGCCGCGCTGGAGCAGGTTGGGGAGAACCCGGCGGCGGTAGACGGAATCCTGATTACGCATGACCACTCCGACCATTTAAGCGGGTTGGATGTTTTTGTGCGGAAATTCGGAATCCATGTCTATGCTTCGGAGGCAACATGGCGGGGAATTCGAATGAGCGAAAACAAGCCCCATGCGGAGGCGCTCGATCATGTGATTGAACCATGGCAGAGCTTTTCGATCGGAGAGGTCGAGATTACTCCGTTTCCAACACCCCATGACGCGAATGGTTCTCTCGGGTATCGACTGTCTGCCCTCGGGAAAACCGTATCGGTCGCAACCGATCTCGGGCATTTCAGCGAGGATGTCCGCCGGGCGATTACGGGCAGTGAGGCCGTGCTGATTGAGGCGAATTATAATTACGACATGCTTATCAGCGGACCGTATCCGTGGTCACTCAAGCGCCGTGTGGGCGGGGACAGAGGACATCTGTGCAACCGGGACTGCGCCGAGGCGATGCGGTGCCTGTATGACAGCGGAACTCGGCACTTCATCTTGGGGCACTTAAGTCAGGAAAATAATTCGCCGACGGTTGCCCGCAACGAAATTGCCGATTATCTGTCCGGGTTCAATCTGGTTGCGGGCGAGCATTTTTCGATGACGGTGGCGAATCGGTATTGTCCGACGGAACCGCTCGTACTTCAAGTCGCGGAGCGGTTTGATTATGAGGACACCCCGCTTGCGGACTTGATCGGAACGGAGCTTCTGGGTTATGGAGAAGCGACATGAGACTTCGGATTATCTGCGTCGGCAAGCTTCGCGAAAAATGGCTGGAGGACGGCGCAAAGGAATACATAAAGAGGCTTTCCCGCTTCTGCGATACAGAGATGATTGAAGTGCCGGACGCTCCGGACTCGCTTCCTGAAAAACAGGCGCTCGAGCGCGAGGGAAACGCGGTTCTTTCCAGAATCAAGCCCGATTCGACTGTCTGGCTGATGGATCTTTCCGGAG
>CAYGIB010000136.1:0-5730 GCA_964349735.1 uncultured Oscillospiraceae bacterium
CCTCATATGTAATTATTTATATGTATCATTCGTTATCATGGCTACCCGGCCAAAAGGAGGCACAATATGGCCCGTTCACTGCTGATTACCAAGATTATCGGACGCGAAATTCTCGACTCCCGGGGAAACCCGACGGTTGAGGCGGATGTTTTTCTTTCCGACGGCTCCTTCGGAAGAGCGGCGGTTCCTTCCGGCGCATCCACCGGTGCCTTCGAAGCCATCGAGCTCCGTGACGGAGACAAGAACCGCTACCTGGGCAAGGGCGTTCAGGGTGCCGTCGCCCATATTAACGGACCGATTGCTGATCTCCTGATGGGCATGAATGCTGTCGATCAGAAGGCGATTGATCTCGCAATGATCGAAGCCGACGGAACGCCGAACAAGGCGACTTTCGGCGCGAATGCGATTCTCGGTGTCTCACTGGCCGTCGCCAAGGCCGTAGCATCCTCGATGGGTCTTTCTCTTTATCGCTATATCGGCGGCGCGAATGCGTTCACGCTTCCCGTCCCGATGATGAATATCTTAAACGGCGGGAAACATGCCGACAGCAGCCTCAACATCCAGGAATTCATGGTGGTCCCGACCGGTGCTTCCTCTTTTGCGGATGCTCTGGAGAAGTGCTCGACCGTTTTCCACACGCTGAAGAAGCTCCTGAAGAACGACGGATATGTAACGGCCGTCGGCGACGAGGGCGGTTTTGCCCCCAACTTCAAGAGTGACGAGGACGCGCTGGCCTACATCATGAAGGCAATCTCGGCCGCAGGTTATGTGCCCGGAAAGGATTTCTTCATCGCAATCGACGCCGCCGCCACTGAAATGTACGAAGAAGCCAAGAAGGCCGGTAAGCCGGGCGGGTACTTGTTCTGGAAAGCCGGCACGTTCCTTACCGTTGATGAAATGGTCTCCTTCTGGACGGATTTCTGCGATCGTTATCCGATTATCTCTCTGGAGGACGGCATGAGCGAGGACGACTGGGAGGGCTGGGCGAAGCTTCGCGCGGCTCTGGGCGACCGCATACAGCTGGTCGGCGACGACCTTTTCGTGACGAATACCGAGAGAATCCAAAGAGGTATCGATTTGGACGTTTGCAATTCGGTCCTGATTAAGCTCAATCAGATCGGCTCCCTGTCCGAGACCCTTGAGGCAATCGAGATGACACACAAGGCTTCATGGACCGCCGTCGTGTCGCACCGTTCGGGCGAGACCGAGGATACGACGCTCGCGGATCTGGCTGTTGCGACGAACGCCGGACAGATCAAGACCGGCGCGCCCTCCAGAACCGACCGTGTCGCCAAGTACAACCAGTTGATCCGAATCGAAGAAGAACTCGGCGCCGCTGCGGTGTATCCCGGGCGCAATGCGTTCAAGATATAATGAAAGCGATTTGCTTAAGACCCCGAAAGCGGTCCCGGGTAATTCCCGGGGCTGCTTTCTGATTCCATCCGCATTATGGCCCGAAAATCGCTTCTTCAGGGGCTTTTCGACATATCATAATCTTTTTTAACGGCCTATTGTAAATTATCAAATGACGTGTTATCCTTACCCTAGGTCGTGGAACGGTAAAGATACTGGTTTGAATAGTGCTTCTTCGTTATGATTAGGTAGCTTTCAATGTCCTGCTTCACCCCGTCACCTACCTAATCTATAAGAAGGAGGACTTTTAACATGGCAGACAAGACTTTATCTTGCAAAGACTGCGGAGCTGAATTCACGTTCACCGAAGGTGAGCAGGCTTTCTACGCAGAGAAGGGCTTTACCAATGAGCCCGTACGTTGCCCCGATTGCCGTCGCGCTCGCAAGCAACAGCGCAACTCGGATCGCGGATATGGCGACAACAACAGATGGTAGTCATCTGAGTCTTCAGTAAGAAGATTGAGAACCCCGGAGTTTCCGGGGTTCTTTTTTCGTTTCTTGTCAAGTCACTTGCAAAAATGTATATTTAGAATTCGGAGGACACCGAATGCGTAAGCTTTTCGTTTACTATAAACCTTATATCGGTCTGCTTCTCGGGCTGATCGTGTTATTAATCGCACGGTCGCTGTCCGAGCTTTTTTTGCCGAGCCTCAATAAGGACATCATCAATAACGGCATCCTTACGCTCGACATCGGGTACATATGGAGAACCGGCGGGGTTATGCTCGCCATCACCCTGCTTCTCGGGGCGGTCAGCATTCTGGTGAACTACTTATCCGCGCGCATCTCCATGGCCTTCGGCCGGGATTTGCGCAAAGCAATCTTTTCTAAGGTCGAGTCCTTCGCGGTGGGCGAGCTCGAGCAAATCGGCACCCCCTCCCTGATCACGCGAACGACAAACGATGTCCAGCAGATTCAGCAGGCGGGCCTCATGTTCATGAGACTGATGATTTCCGCGCCGCTTATGGCCGTCGGCGGAGTCATTCTCGCCATTCAGCAGGACGCACCTCTGTCGTTGGCGCTCGTTGTCATTATCCCGATGATACTCATTTTACTGGCTGTATTAATGAAGAAGGCCTTCCCGCTATTTAAGCAAATGCAAAAGAAGACCGATCAGCTGAACCTCGTCTTACGCGAAAAGCTCTCGGGCATCCGCGTCATTCGTGCGTTTGTGAAGACCGCTTACGAGGAGGCTCGATTCGAAGCCGCAAACATGGATTTGACGAAGACATCTCTGACCGTCAACCGGATGATGGCGTTTCTGATTCCTTCTCTCATGCTGATGATGAATGTATCTGCGCTCTTTATCTACTGGTTCGGCGCCGGAAGAATTGACGCCGGAGAAATGCAAATCGGAAACCTCGCTGCATTTCTGGCCTACATCATGCTCATCCTCTTTGCCGTGATGATGGCTTCGATGCTGTTTATTATGCTGCCGCGCGCGATGGCGTCCGCGGAGCGAATTTCCGAAGTTCTCGATCTATCCTCCACGATCCGCGACCCGGATGAAGCGGATCGCATCGAATATACACCACCTTTCTCGTCCCTGCGCTTCGAGAATGTCTCGTTTCGATATCCCGGAGCCGAGGACGCGATTCTCGAAAATATCTCTTTTGAGGTTCGTCCGGGCGAGACACTGGCGATTCTCGGAAGCACCGGCTGCGGTAAGTCCACCCTGATCAATCTGATTCCGCGCCTTTACGACGTATCGGAAGGTTCGGTACAGATCAACGGTACTGATATTCGTCGCTTCCGGCTCAAAGAGCTTTTCAGACTGATCGGCTTTGTACCGCAGAAGTCCTTTCTTTTTCGGGGAAGCGTAGCGGACAACGTGCGCTACGGCAAGGAGAATGCATCTGACGATGAGATCCTGGAGGCACTTCGCGTCGCACAAGCAGAGGACTTTGTAAGCGAGATGTCCGAGAAGGAGCATACCGAGATTACCCAGGGCGGCAGCAACGTTTCCGGCGGTCAGCGCCAGAGACTTGCGATAGCAAGAGCCCTGATCAAGAATCCGGCCGTCTATGTTTTCGACGACAGTTTCTCCGCACTGGACTATAAGACCGACGCCGCTTTGCGTAAAGCCCTGAAAGCAAAGACTGTCTCAAGCGCGGTTCTGATTGTGGCGCAGCGCATAAGTACCGTGCTTCACGCCGACCGCATCCTCGTCCTCGAAGACGGACGCATTGCCGGTCTCGGCAGCCACAAGGAACTGATGGAGTCCTGTGCGGTTTATAAGGAAATCGTACTGTCCCAGGTATCTGCGGAGGAAATATCGTAGCGGAAGAATTTAAGTAAATTAGATTCAATCATGATTTCACGGGAGCAGCATGAAAGATTCAAAAGACATATCTTCAAACAAAATCTCTCCGAGAGAGGGATCCGCACCGCCGAAGCCGCCGGTCGGTCCCGCAATGCTCCGGGGCAATCAGGGCCCGCGCGGCGGTCCTCCCGGTATGGGCGCGATGATGCCTGCCGAGAAGCCCCGTGATTTTCGCGGCACTCTTCGGAGATTGCTTCTGGTATTGCGTCCGCATCGGGCTTCTCTAATTTTCGTTCTCTTGATGTCGATGCTCACGACTCTCTTCCTCATCGTTTCACCTAAGGTGCTCGGGCAGGCGATGGACATCATCGCCGATGCCGTCCGGTCTCGAATCGCTACCGGCGAAGGTGAAATCGACTTTACGAGACTCCTTCAGATTCTTTTGATTGTCGGGTCAATCTACCTCGTATCCACGTTTTTTTCCTGGCTGACCAATTATGTGATGGCGGGCATTTCTCAGAAAATCGCTTTTTCGATGAGACAATCCATAGACAAGAAGCTGTCCTTTTTGCCCTTGAGTTATTTTGACTCGACTCCGCGCGGCGAGATCATAAGCCGCGTCACGAACGATATGGATAATATCGCGATGACCCTGCAACAGGGATTAACACAGCTCATCACCTCTGTTACCGTCATTGTCGGTATTTTGATTATGATGCTGACGATAAGCCCGCTTCTGACGCTGATCAGCCTGGTTACTCTGCCCGTGGCGGGAGTCGCCACCGCGCTGATTGCTAAGAAGTCTCAGAAATATTTCTCGGATATGTGGGCATCGACCGGACGCCTGAACGGCCACATTGAGGAGATGTACACCGGCCAGACGATTGTCCGGCTCTTTAACCGACAGGAGCAAAGCGGCGAAGAATTCAATCGCGAAAATCATATTCTCTACAAATCTTCGTTCAAGGCGCAATTTGTCTCCGGCATCGTCATGCCCGCGATGCATCTGATCGAAAATTTGAACTATGTTATCATCTGCGTCGTCGGCGGGCTGGGAATTATTAACGGCAACCTCACCTTGGGCGGGATTACCGCATTCATCACCTATTCGAAGCAGTTCACCCAGCCGATTACCCAGACGGCCAGTATCATCAATACGATGCAGTCGACGATTGCCTCCGCCGAGCGCGTTTTCGAACTGCTGGACGTCCCGGAGGAAACGCCGGACAGCGCGGCTGTTGTGCCGGTTCCGGAGGTTCGCGGAGAAATCTGTTTCGAGAATGTCAACTTCCGTTACAAAGAAGAAATGCCGCTCATCGAAAATATGAATCTGCACGTTCTCCCGGGCCAGATGGTCGCCATTGTCGGACCGACCGGTGCCGGCAAAACGACGCTGGTCAATCTCCTGATGCGCTTCTACGATATTCAGTCCGGCCGGATCACGCTCGACGGTACCGGCATCACCGCTATTCCGAGGGACACGCTCCGCAGAAATTTCGGCATGGTTCTGCAGGACACCTGGCTCTTTTCGGGCACGATCCGCGAAAACATCGCATACGGGGTCTCCGATGCGCCGTCCGATGCTCTCCTCAATGCGGCCCGCGCAGCCTATGTCGATCACTTTGTCCGGACACTCCCGGACGGTTACGATACTGTCCTTACCGACCAGGCGGAGAATCTCTCTTCGGGTCAAAAGCAGCTATTGACCATTGCCCGCGCCTTCCTGGCGGACCCGAGAATTCTGATACTGGACGAGGCGACCAGTTCGGTCGACACCCGAACCGAGTTCTTAATTCAAAAAGCGATGAAGAAGCTGACCATCGGTCGAACCAGCTTCGTGATTGCGCACCGCCTATCCACAATTCGCGAAGCCGACGTGATTCTGGTCATGAATCGTGGCAGAATCATCGAGCAGGGGACGCACGAGTCGCTCCTTGCCGCGGACGGCTTCTACGCCGAGCTGTATCACAGTCAGTTCCGATCCGGCATCGCCGAGGCGATATAACAGTCTGCTTGCCGGTTGCGAGAATTCTCGCAATGATGTACATTCAGTT
>CAYGIB010000137.1:0-5713 GCA_964349735.1 uncultured Oscillospiraceae bacterium
GAGCGGGCTGCGAGGCATCCGGCAACTCTCGCCGTCGGCCTGTCGACGGGGTGCTGGGCACATCGCCGTGCTTGGATTCGAATGAACGCCGATCTCTCGTACGAGCTTCTTTCGCACCGGGAGGGACGCATATGAGCAAGAGAATCATTCGGACGCCCATCTCGGTCGCAGATATTGAAAGTCTTTCTGTCGGTGACATCTTTTACCTGAGCGGATGCCTCATCACCGGACGCGATGATGTTCATCAGCGCGCGATCAAACAAAATCTGGAGCTTCCGGTCGACCTTCGAGACAAAGCGATTTTCCATGCGGGCCCGATCATGCGCGAACGCCCGGATACGCCCGGTAAATACGAGGTCATCTCAATCGGGCCGACCACGAGTATGCGAATGGAGAAATACGAGAAGGAATTCATCGAAAAAACCGGTGTTAAGCTGATTATCGGCAAAGGCGGCATGGGCTCGAAGACCGCGGAAGGCTGCCTGCAGTTCGGGGCAGTCCACGCCGTTTTTCCTGGCGGGTGTGCGGTATTGGCCGCTCAATGCGTGGAAGAGGTGGAGGATGTCCTGTGGCTTGACCTCGGTATGCCCGAGGCGATGTGGGTTATGCGCGTCCGGGAATTCGGACCGCTGATTGTCTCGATCGACACCAAGGGCAATAATCTTTTCGAGCGAAACCGGCGACTCTTTGACGAGCGTAAGGTACCGATCATCGAAGAAATATCCAAGCACGTCGATTATTTGCACGGACCGAATGCATAAGGATGCAGTTTGACCGGATTGAAGAAGAAGCGATAAGGGAGAAAGCAAACTCTTGAAAATCACGATCATTCGTCACGCGCGCGTCGATTTTGTTTTCCCGAAAAGCTTTCGGCCGGAGGGACAGATTGCAGCGTCTCGCGACTATAACGAGAGCCCGATCGATCCTTCCGGTATCGAGCGAATCTCAACGAATGACGCTATCTTTATCAGTGAGCTTCGAAGGAGCAGGGAGACTGCGCAAGTGATGTTCGGAGACCGGCCGTTTATTCAATCCGACCTCTTTAACGAGGTCCCGCTTGTACCGTTCACACGATTGAATATTCGCCTGCCGGCAATTGGTTGGGATGTTCTCGGACGGATTGCCTGGATTTTTAAGAAGGGAAGCCAGCCGGAGATGAAGGCGCAAACGAAAGAGAGGGCGGATCGGGCCATCGACCTGATCGAAGAGGTCGGGAAGGATTGCTTCGTGATTTCGCATGCGTTTTTCATCCGGACGCTTTTCAAGCAGCTTCAGAGGCGCGGTTACACCACCGGGTCCAAGAGGGGATTCATTAAGAACCTGGATCGATTTGTTTTTGTAAAAGAGCAATTTTCCTGAACGCTCGAAAAGGAACGGGAGGGGCACATCGTGGCGAGGAGCACGCCGGTCAAAGAACCGGAGATTACATCCAGAATCGGATATGCTTGCGTTACTGTGGGTGTCCCGGGAACCGCGCTTCGAACCTGTACCCGCCGCTTTGCGACCGAGGAGAAACTCCTAACCATTATCGAGCACAACCTCAATGCGCTTTATAATCAGTGTATCTATAATATCGCCCACAATATTCTTCTTTTTCGTATCAGCTCGGATATCATTCCCTTCGCCGGAAGTCCGGTGAACTCGCTTGATTGGGCGAGGCTTTTCGAGGAGCAATTCAATAGAATCGGCAGCCTCATCCGGCAATCCGGAATGCGCGTTTCCATGCATCCGGGGCAATACACCGTTCTGAATTCCCCGGATACGCAAGTCGTCGCGAATGCGGCCGCCGACCTCGAATGGCATACGCAGTTCTTGGATGCATTGGGTGTCTCGGGCGAGAACAAGATTATTCTTCACGTCGGCGGGGTGTACGGGGACAAGCACTCGGCGATGAATCGGTTTGCGGATCATTTCCGCCGACTTTCTCCGGAAGTGCGTTCGCGCATTGTCATCGAGAACGACGAGCGGTTGTTCTCGGCAGAGGATGTCTTGAGCCTGCACGAGAGAATCGGAGCACCGGTCATTTATGATAACCTGCATCAAGAGGTGTACGAGGGCCACCCCACAGAATCGCATCACGAAGTCTTTGAAAAGATTACGACAGCATCGCACCGTGAGTTGATTCATCGATGCGGCCGAACGTGGTCAAAGAGGGATGGTCGACCGAAGATTCACTATTCACAGCAGGATACCGGAAAGCGTAAGGGCGCGCACTCCGAAACCATTCGGGTTTCGGAATGTACGGACTTTTTTGAGGCGATTCGGGACGACGCTCCGGATATCATGCTCGAGGTCAAAGACAAGAATCTTTCCGCCGTGAAGTGCTTGCTTCTTGCGGACGGTAATCCCGATAGGAAAAGGCTGGAGGAGGAGTGGGCGCGCTACAAATATTTGATTATGGAGCGTTCGCCGGAAGTCTATACGGCAATACGAAGTCTTTTTTCCGGAGGAGGGGCAGTCCGTCCAATTGAGTTCTACATGCTGACCGAAGATGCCGTGTCACAGTCGACCGACCCCGGACGGGCGGAGAATGCCGCGCTTCATGTATGGGGTTACTTTTCAGAAAAAGCGGCGGAGCCGGAGAAAAAGACATTTTTCTCCCGGTTGACCGCATATCGCGCCGATAATGGCTCACTTACGGCGGTAAAGGGGCACTTGCTTCGTCTGGCCGATCGATACGGTGAGGATTATCTCCTGAATTCCCTGTATTTTTACCTGTAAATCAATCGGCTAAAGGAGCTCGGTCCAGCTCGATATCGTATAATCGGCGGTTTCCCGAATCTGGTCCCAGTCTTTTTTCGACGAAAAATCATAGACGCCGCAGACCGTAAATCCCACTGACTTGGCGGCGAGAATGCCCGGAAGAATATCCTCGTAGACGACGCACTCTCCCGGAGAAAGGCCAAGGCGCTCGGCCGCAAGCAGATAGATGTCGGGATGGGATTTGCCGCGAGAGACCTCATGGAGCATGGTTAACGCATCGAAAAGATGCAGGACCTTGTTGTTCCCGAGTGCCCGTTCAATGCTCGAAAGCCCGAGTGCGGTAGCGACCGCCAGCTTCTGACCGGCATCGCGCAGGCGCTGGAGATAATCCGCAGCGCCCTCTTTCAGACGAATCTCGGAGTCGTAGGCTGTATCGGCCATCTCGTTCCATCGCGCAATAATCTCGTCCGGGGTAAGTGGAAGACTGTAACGCGCTGCCGTATACTCTGCCGCCGCGCGATAGCCCAAGGTCTTCACGGTCTGTGAATAGTCCTCGGTTGCCTCTATTCCGTGCTCGCCCAGAAATCGAATATCGATGCTCATCCACATCGACATCGAATCGAGAAGAGTGCCGTCCAGGTCAAAAATCGAACCGCGGGAGCTATGCATCGCTGCCTCCAAGTAAAGAGTGTCTCCATTTTATCATTTTTGTCGAAAAGGTGCGGCGACTCGGATTAACCGGGCTTTAACAAAACCCATTCCCAATCTTTACCCGGAAACGTCGGACAGACACGTGGTACCTCAGCTATTCTGAATTCAGAGACGGAGGTGATGAAAGTGTTTGGCAAAAGGATACAGCAGGTGCTTGTTGATTTTTGGGCGAACCGCAAAACACGCCGGAGACCGCTCTGGACCCGGGCGTTGAGACGGTGAAGTTAAGGGGTTAATCCGTCGCTCCGGTTGCCTCTTTGTCTCTTTTCTTCTCCTCTGATTCTTTTCGCGTATCGGATTGAACGGCATAGTGGCTGTATCCGCCGGAGAGATTATATACCTCCCGAAAACCATGATTCAAGAGAATATTTTGCGCTGCGTTTCCGGTAGTACCTTTATTGCAGTATGTGACGACGGGCTTTTCCGGATCCAGCTCGCACAGGGCTTCGCGCAGCTTCTCTTGCGGGACGCTTTTGGCGTTCGGAATATGTCCGGCGGCATATTGGGCCTCGGATCGTGTATCCAGAATCGAAACACCGCCGGGACCACGTTCGGTGAGCTCTTCTTTGCGAATCAGTGCACGGCCTCGATCCAGTGCATTTTCGAGAATCATTCCCGTATACATGACCGGGTCCTTCGTCGTCGAAAACGGAGGCGCATAGGCGAGGTCCAGATGAAAGAGGTCCTCGACGCGCATTCGCGCTGTCATTGCCGTGACAAACACGTCCATGCGCTTGTCCACGCCGTCATATCCGACAATCTGGACACCGATCAGCATATGGGTTCTCTTATCGGCAATCGCTTTGATGATCATCTCGCGGCCGCCGAGGTATTCCGGCCGATCCGGCTTGGTGTTCAAGGCGATAAGAACGTCAAAACCTTGCTCACGCGCGATCTTTTCCGACAATCCCGTTGAAGCGACGGTCATCCCGAAAGTCTCGAAAATCCCCGTTCCGAGGACCCCGCGGTGCGCATAATCTCCGCCGGTAATGACATCTCCGGTAATTCGGCCCGTCTTGTTGGCGGTCGAGCCTAACGGCCGATAGAAGGGCACACCGGTCAGCGTGAAATAATTCTCCGTACAGTCGCCGCAGGCATAGATGTCGGGGATATTCGTTCTTAATTGTTCATCTACGGCAATCGCACCGGTCGGACCCAGAGCGACACCCGCATCCTTTGCCAGCGATACGTTCGGACGAACTCCGACGGCTGTGATGACCAGATCGGCGGGCACTTCGGTTCCGTCGTCGAGGAGGACGGAGGACGCTGTGATGCGGGCGGCGGTTTTTCCGGATTCGATTCGGACACCGCTTTTGAGGAGATGTTTTTCCAGATGTGCGGCCATGTCCGGATCGACGCTCGGACAGATGTCCGGGAGCTTTTCGATTAAGGTGATACCGATTCCCCTTAGAAATAGATTATCCGCCATCTCAAGGCCGATAAAGCCCGTACCGATGATTGCGGCGTTTTTAGGATTCCTGTCCTCGATAAACGAGCGGATTGCGATTGCATCGGCGGGATTCCTCAGAGTAAAGACGTGCGGGAGCTCCGCACCGGGTATCGGAAGGCGCACCGGATTCGAGCCGGTTGAAATCACCAGCGTATCATAGGTATCCTCAAATACTTCGTCTGTGTCCAGATTGCGGACACGGATTGTATGAGCGCTTGGGTCGACGGATTCAACACAATGCCGGATTTTAATGTCGACCCGGTATTTCTTTTCGAAAAATGCCGGTTCGCGCGGCGTCAGTTCCCGGATGTCAGTGACTCTGCCTCCGATGTAATACGGAAGACCGCAACCCGAATAGGAGATATATCGGTCCATTTCATAGAGGGTGATGCTTGCGTCCTCGTCGTTTCTCCTAGCTTTTGCCGCGGCGGAGGTCCCGGCGGCGACTGCGCCGATAATCAAAATGCGACGCCTCTTTCGATGCTCGGGTGTTTGTTTGATCATACAATTACTCCTTTCGGTGCGGCGGTGTCTGCAATGAAACGTCGTGGCGCGCTTGCTCGAAGTTTCTATCCGTCGGACCGCCCTTGGTTACGGCGGATAAAACACGGATGACACAGTCGAGGTGCTCGCGGTTCAGCGAATAGTGAACCCTCAGCCCCTCTTTGCGAGCGGTCACCAAGTCGGCTTCAATCAGTATTTTCATGTGGTAGGAAAGCGTCGGCTGAGAAAAGCAAAAGTGCTTCAGGAGCTTACCTGCGCACTGATCCTGATCCTTTATCAGAAGGATAATTTCGAGCCGGTTTCGGTCGGAAAGTGCTTTGAACGCTTCTGTGCATTCTTTATAGG
>CAYGIB010000138.1:0-5693 GCA_964349735.1 uncultured Oscillospiraceae bacterium
ATTTACCCGTGCGTGCAGTTTCTCGACCAGCCTGATTTCTTCATGGGCGACGTGTTCGTCGGGCTGATTGAGGAGAATGTCCGGCGGGTGGTCGAAGAGGGCCAAAAGGAGCCGGAGGAATGTCAAACCTGTGCGCTCAAGAAGCGCTGCAAATATAACTGCTGCTGCCAGAATCGGGTGACGGCCGGGGCTATGAATCTTATTTCTCCGCTGACGTGCGCGTTTGAGCAGGCGGCGATTCGCAATGCCGACCGGGCCGCGAACCGACTCATGGAGTCGGGCGATCCGTTTTTTCTAAAAAAGTATTACCGCCTTGCCCCCAAGACAGCACACGCGGAGTGAGAGGAAGCACGCCATTGCCTTGTCCTCGCAAAATCCGTCGGAAAGCATTCGACGGAAAAATATCGTGTGGAAAAAAATCCATCGAAGGAATATCATGAAAGGGTATTCGAAGGGTATTCAAATGATGTTCCCGGGCAGGTGTTATGAAGGGTTTTTACAGGCAGAATTTCGCCTTGATTCGGAAGAATCTTCCGGCGCTTTTATGGTTCGAGCTGCTCTACAAGATGCTGGCGGCGCTCGTTCTGTATCCGCTTATTTTATTGGGCTTGGATTATGCGATTGAACGCTCCGGCCTGGTCTTCCTGACCGACAAGAATCTGAAGGTGTTTCTTTCTAATCCGGTTTCGCTCTCCATCGGGATCCTAATCATCATTATCATGGTGGTGTTTGCGCTCTATGAGCTCTCCGTGCTTGTGGTTTGCTTTGAAAAGAGCCGTCTCGGCGAAAAGATCAACGCGATTGAGATTGCTTTTGCCGGCTTGAGTAAAATGAGGAAATTTCTCCACCCGATCGGGTTTCTCTATTTTTTCGTTATTTTGGCGGCGCTGACGTTTCTGGATTTTCCGTTCGCATCGGCACTGATTTCGGTCACCGGAATTCCCGATTATCTTCACCGGATGCTTCAAGATAATCCTTTGATCTACTGGTTTTTGCTGGCCATTAGCGCTGTAGTTCTTTGGTTCCTCTGGTCGTACATTTTTACGGTTCATTTCATCGTACTGCGGGGTATGCGTTTTCGAGAGGCGATTCAGGCGACCCGGAAACTAATCAGGGGCAACATTATCAGAATCAATCTCCGGTTCCTGCTCTGGTACCTCCTGGTGTTCGCCTTCCTGTTCGCGCTCTATGCTTTTGTGCTTGTGGCCGGGGCGGCGATTATCTCGCTGACTTTTCCCGCCGAAACGGAGCTGATCGCGTTCCTCACCCTGTCCCGCACGGTGGGCAGTGCGGCATCCTTTCTACTCTACAGTTTTTTCACACCGTTCTTTTTTGTAGTCGTCAGCAATTATTTCCAGAGGATGACACAAAGAAAATCGTCGGACCCGGAAAACACACATGAGCCGCTTCAAGTTCGACCTTTCAAGAGCCATCGGCTTATTCTCGGACTCATTCTTCTTACAATCATCGTAGCCAATTGGGGAATCCTGGTTCAATCACTGTCCAAAGGGGTAATCCGGCAGATTGTTTTTGCCCGAACGCCGCAAATCACCGCACACAGAGGCAGTTCTTTCGAAGCGCCCGAAAATACCCTCGCCGCAATCGAAAAGGCAATCGACGACGGCGCGGATTATGCTGAGATTGACGTGCGAATGACTATGGACGGTTCGGTGGTGCTGATGCACGACGCAAGCCTCAAGCGCACCGCCGGGTTGAATAAGGAGATTTGGGATATTTCTCTGGATGATCTGAAAATGCTGGACATCGGCTCCCTTTTCTCGGAAGAATTTGCCGGTGAAGGAGTGCCGACCTTAGAAGAGGTTATCGATGCCGCATCGGGTCGAATCGGATTGAATATCGAAATCAAAACATCTTCCAATACTCCCGATCTGCCGGACAAAGTGGCCGAATGGATTGTCGAAAAGGAATTCACAGATCAATGCGTCGTCACAAGCTTCAGTTACGATACCTTGGCGCAGGTCAAATCTATAAGCCCCGACATCCGAACCGGCCTCATTATCACGATGCCGCTCGGCAGTTACACTGAGCTGGAACATGTGGACTTCTACAGTTTCAATGCGCTCTTCCTTTCCGCCCGGCAAGTCGATATGATTCACCGACTGGGTTATGAGATACATGTGTGGGGCGTTAAGGATGAGGAAATGGTCCGGAAAATGGTGGAATTCGGCGCGGACAATATCATCGCGGCTGACCCGATCATGGCGCGCGAAGCGGTTTATGCATATAGTGCAAATGACTTTGTCATCCTGCTCGCGGAGGTGTTTTTCGGGCAAAACGATATCGTCCGGCGCAATTCATCGATCTATCCGCTGCGGTACTAGCGCAAAAATGAATGTTTATTCGAATATTGTCCTCGAATAATCTGACATGGCATGTTGGATCATACAAGGAATTGAAAGGAATGATTCATGAAGGACGTCACGGCGGCGGTCATTATTCGCGATGGTAAGGTTCTGGTTACGCTTCGCGCACAGGGCGAAGCGCATGCCGGGTGGTGGGAATTTCCCGGAGGTAAGGTCGAGAACGGGGAGACCCCGGAGCAGTGCCTCCGACGCGAGCTGAATGAAGAACTCGGACTCGACACGTTGGTCGGCGATAAGCTCGCGGAGAGCATTTATGATTATGAATCGGGGGCGATTCGTCTCTTGGCCTATCGAACGGAGATTACCGGAGGAGAGCTTCGGCTGAGCGTTCACGAGGAAGCACGGTGGGTACCCGCATCAGATCTTGGAAACTATAAACTGCTGCCGGCCGACCGGCCGATTGTTGAAACGGTTATGGCAATGCTTTAAAGGTGCACCGGAAGTATGCTTGACAGCCTTCCGTTTCCGCGCCCTGTATAGTGGTACAGTGAGGCTTTTCGAGCTAAAAAAATAATCAACCCTTAGCGTGCCCGGTAAAGACCTTACTCATACCTCAAAGCGTCGATGGGCTTGAGCTTGGCGGCTTTGTTGGCCGGATAGAGTCCGAAGATTATTCCGATACTGATCGAAAAGATTATCGCGAGGGCGGCTACAGACAGCGAGAGGCTCAGCTTGATTTGGAGAATGTCTCCGATAATACCCAGGGAAAGGGATGCCAGGAGCATTCCGATCATCCCTCCGGTCAGAGAGATGCTCATCGCCTCGACGAGAAATTGGACCATAATATCGGTGTGTTGGGCGCCGATTGCTTTGCGGATGCCGATTTCGCGCGTGCGTTCGGTGACGGATACAAGCATGATGTTCATGATGCCGATGCCGCCGACCAGAAGCGAGATACCTGCAATGCCGCCCAAGACCATGGACATGATGGACTCGATTTGCCGGAAAGCGGCAAGTATATCTCCCATATTGAAAACAAAGAACCCCTTGTCCGTCTGGCCGTCGGAGAAGGTAAATGTTTTCACGCGAGAGCTGAGAAAACGATCAATGGCGGCCATGGCATCTCCGGCGCTGTGCATAGTGGTGGACATGACGTTAAACGCCGTAATACTGTTCTGCGATTGAAGTCGCATGCCTACCGACAAAGGGATATAGACAGTGCTGTCGATGGAGTCCATGGAGAACTCGCCCTTTTCGACCATCACGCCGATGATTTCAAACGAACGGCCGTAGAGGTTGATCGAGTAGCCGACGACATTTTGATGCCCGAAAAGCTCCTTGGCGACCTTGCTTCCGACGACCGCGACATAGAGGCGGAAGTCGTTGTCGTTTGCGGAGAGGAATCGACCGTTTGCAATCTCCAGGCTGTTGACCGGGAGGCTGTCGCGCGTCGCTGCCGTTGTATTCGCCTCAAAGGAATTGCCCTGTGCCGTGACGACAACAAAACTGTTTTTCACTTCGGGGGCGACAAGCGCGATGCTTTCGTCCTCTTCCAGAGTCTTCAGATCTTCCGGCGTAATAAAAACATTGTCTGAGCGGTACACTTCCACGATAATCTTATTACCGCCGATGCCCTCGATCTCATCGGTCAACGCTCCGGTCGCGCCCTGTACGATGCTGATCAGAAGCGTTACCGAAAGCACACCGATAATGATGCCGAGCATTGTTAAGAACGAGCGCATCTTGTTTCCCGCGATGGCAGCAAAAGCCATCTTGATCGCCTGAGTAATCTTCATATTGCGCCCTCCGGATCAAAGGATGCTTCAAAAGCCGAAGATTCGGGGGAATCTTCGGAATCCGCAGATGAATCGGATGCGGCATCCGTCTGAGCGAACGGGGAATTCGGCGTGTCGGACACGACCTTGCCGTCAACCAGAAGGACGCTCCTTTGCGTGGCTGAAGCGATGTGGCTGTTATGTGTAATAAGAAGTATGGTATTGCCGGCTTTCTGCAGTTCATCGAAAAGCCGCATGATTTCTTCGCTCGTTTTGGAGTCGAGGTTTCCGGTCGGTTCGTCCGCAAGAATCAAGGCGGGGCGGGCCGAAAGAGCCCGGGCGATGGCGACGCGTTGCTGCTGCCCGCCGGAAAGCTGATTGGGACGGTGATGCATGCGGTCCGTAAGTCCGACGCGTTCCAGTGCATCCAAGGCCATGGTATGCCGCCTGGTATAACCGATGCCCTGATAAATCAAAGGGAGCTCGACGTTTTCGAACGCCGTCAGCTTCTGAATCAGGTTGAACTGCTGAAAGACAAAGCCGATTTCACGGTTGCGCAAGGTGGCCATCTGTCTCTCGGTATAGTCGGATATTTCCTTTCCGCGCAGATAATAGGCCCCCTCGTCTGCGGTATCCAGACAACCGATGATGTTCATCAGCGTGGATTTCCCGCTTCCGGATGCGCCGATTACCGCGATATATTCGTGCTCCTTAATAGATAGGGAGATATGATCGACCGCGCGGACGGTCTCTCCTCCGAGAAAATAGGTTTTACAGACGTTTTCCAGCCGAATCATAAGTGCCCTCAGCTTCCCTTATTCGGAGCAGGTTGAATCATGAATATCAGAACATAAACCCGCCAAAACCGGTTTCTTCGGTCGGTAGGATGACCTTTTCTCCTTCACGAAGACCGGAAATGATTTCGGTACTCACACCATTCGAAAGGCCGGTTTCAACTTCGACCCGGCGGCCCGAATCGGCGGTTTTACCGTCTTTGTCGGTTAAATCGGCGACCATCACATACTTTTTTCCGTCGATGATTTGGATCGCTGCGGAGGGAACAAGCAGAACATCCGTGTGCTCCGCGGTTTGAATCTCCGTCCGGGCGCTCATTCCGGTGCGGATACCGGACGGATCGTCGATTTGCACGGTGACCGGGTACGTCGAGATGCCGTCCTGTCCCATTGCGGCCTGAGCGACCCATATGATCGTGCCGGTGAAGGTCTTGCCTTCCACCGCAAAAAGATAGATGCGACAGGTTTGTCCGACGGATATGTTTGAGATGTCCAGTTCATCCACCCGGACTTCAAGCTCAAGACTATCAGAGACGGAAATCAATGCGACCGGACTGTCTTTCATTACCTCTGCGTCCTCTTGCACCAGGAGATCCGTAACGATTCCGTCCTCGGGCGCAACCAGCTCGGCGATAGCGGGCTCGGCGCGCTTGGCCGAAAGCTTCTCGACGAGCTCCTGACGCGAATCAAGAAGGCGCAGATAACCGGCTGTGTAAACGGGCTCTTCTAATTTAATAAGTGTCGTTCCGAACGAGACGGTCTTATCGAGCTTAACCGATACCGAAGAAACCACGCCGGCG
>CAYGIB010000139.1:0-5677 GCA_964349735.1 uncultured Oscillospiraceae bacterium
GATTATAGGAGACTGAACGGAATACGGTAAAAACATCCTTGCCGACCCGTTACGAATGGAGTCCTTCATGAGAGGAATTTCATCCGTAAATGCCAGCAAAACGCTCTTGGTATTGCGGGAAAGGTTATCCGCCTCAATGATGTGATCATAATGAGCATGCGTACAAATGATGCCCTTCACATCGATTCCATCAAGATCTAATAAATCAATCGAAACACAAGGATCAATTATAATCGCCTCCGAGCCGATTACAATGATATAAAGACTTGCCTGCAATGGTCCGAATGGATATATACGAACCTCCATTGAATTCCTCCGATGGTTATCTCAAAAAAGAATTATAACATTTCTCGCTGGAAGAAATACCGAACAATTGTGAAGAGAAATGCATGAAATTTGACAAATATGATTATCACAAACGTAAGATAATCACTTAATCCCTTACCAGCTCACGCCAGTCCAAATCACCGCGATCAATGGAAAGAATAAGAATTTCGGCGCTGGCTAAATTTGTAGCATAAGGAATACTACTATAGTCACAGGCTTTAAGAAGCGGATTGGGATCGTCATAATCAGGATATTGAGTATCCCTTAAATAAATAACGGCATCAATTTCATTAAACATGGTCCGTGACGCCAACTGCTCAAAACCGCCGGAATAATCAGTGGAAATGCCAAAAACCTGAAGGTCGGTTGAGGCCTCCAGAAGGGTTGCTGTATTCATCAATGAGTAAAGCGAGTGATTCGCCAATAGCGGCGAATACGCAATACAGAAATTGACAAGGAGTTCGTTCTTACGGCTGTCAGCCAAAAGGACTATCTTCATGGAAAGCCTCCGAATAACACATCTATCTTATTGTACAAATTATGACGGTAAACTTCAATGAATTTTGTTTATATATTGTTTCTGCTGCTGCTATTCCAAAATTAATCAAGCAATATTGGGCTTTCCTTATCGATATCACTCGGAAATGTCACCGATTTCGGGAGTAGTCAGTTCAGGCTTATCCATGTGTGGGTTCGGGACTCCAAAATATGCCATCAATATTTCTTCCATGATTACCGCTGTAGAGGAACCCCACTCGCCTTTTTCGACAACGAGTGCGATAACAATTTCAGGATCGCCGTCTGCCGGTGCAAATCCAATGATTAATCCATTCGAAAACTCTTTTCGTACATCTTCAAAGCCGGTTTCAGCGGTACCGGTTTTGCACGCTAACGGAATCTTTGTTGTATCGAAAAATTCAAACAGATACTTATTTGCGGTTCCTTCACCGGATTGTACTACGTTGAGCATTCCTCTTCGAATAATCTGAAGGTTCTCCTCGGCCAATGCCAACGGAATAATGTCCGTCGAGCCGGTATAGAGGACCGTTCCTTCCTCGGAAACCACCTCGCGGATGACGTGAGGGGTAACCAGTGTATTGGTCGCAATCGCTGCGGTATATCGAGCAAGTTGCAAAATAGTAAAACAATTATCAAATTGTCCGATGGCACTCTGTGCTGTGTCCGCTGGCATCCAGAGACGATCGTAGATATCCTCGCGTAATAGACGCTTGGTTTCCCGACTCGATCGAATACCGGAATTTTCTCCGGGCAAATCTATACCGGTCAGCTCGCCGAGCCCGAGCATCTTGCCCATTGCATCAATGGAGTCGATGCCGGTTCTGACGCCTAGCTGTTGAAAATATATATTGCACGATGTGGCCAGTCCCCTTAGAAGCGTCAGATTACCGTGACCGCCGTCCGGCCTTTCCAGGCACTTGAAAGGGTATCCGCCAATGTCGACCGGACTTTCACATCGAATTGTGTTTGATGTCGGGGTAATCACGCCCTTTTCAAGAGCGGCAAGTGCGGTTACCAGTTTAAAGGTGGATCCGGGCGCGTATTGCGACATGATAGCGCGATTCCATAGCGGCATGTGCATTTCAGTAATTTCTTTATATTCTCCAACTCCGAGATAATACTCCACCTGCTCCCGAGCCTGTGCATCCCCTTCCATAGCCAGAATAAAGTCGTTGGGGTCAAAGTCCGGATAAGAACCCAGGGCGAGAATTTCTCCGTTACGGACGTCCATTACCACAAAAGCGCCCGCAGAAGCTGTTTTGTAACCCTTATTGGGATTGTCCGGCTTTTGTGCGGCGATGGCCGCGTTCTCAATGTATTTCTTAATGGCATCCAAGCCGGCTTTTTGAATCTTTGAGTCGATTGTCAAATATACATCTGCACCCGGAATTGGGTCGAAACCCATCATGTCAGAATAGAAAGCACCATCACTCATGGTATTGGTCCACACATTATATGGTTTCTTGCCGATTTGTCCGTGAAGGTATCGCTCCATCTGAGATTCAATGCCCGCCTGGCCAACAATATCGCTGATAGAATAGCCAATATCTTTGAGTTCGGCTAATCTTTCCTGCGAAATGTTACCGACGTATCCGATAACATGAGAAGACCACTTCGCCATCGGTGAATAGACTCTTCTATAATCCTTGGATGCGATGAGTCCCATATATTTATAATTTTGTTCCATAAGTAGATTTATCAATTCTTCGGGAACATCCGTCGCTATCTGAACAGGGGATCCTGTTTGGAATGCCCAGCTGTCTGCAAAAATCTGATATCGAAACATTATTATTCGGAATGCTTCGTCAGAGGAATAATTTCCGTCAATATTGAACTTGTTCCGAAGATACAGAAAAAATACTTGCGGATCAAATTTAACGTGGCCATCGGTATGCGTAACGATAACATTTGAGGCTGCCTCTTTCAAATTGAAGAGGTTTTTGCCGGTTTGCCATATGGCAATCTCCTCGTCTGTTTTCAAATAGGCAAAAGGCTCAATGGTCATATAGTTGTTGATGCCCGATACCGGTGTCGCATTGTATTGGTCGAAAAGATACGATAATTCCAAAAGCATCTCGTTTAGAGCAATTTCATCCATGCCGGTTTCAGCAAGCAGAAGTGAATTCACCTCGGATGTCGAAGCCAACACAGCGCCGTTTCGATCTATGATGTTTCCGCGGGGTGCCGTAACGGTGTATTGCCTTGGAATCCCGATATCCGTTGAAGCACCGACGCGCGTCGTACCGGAAAATTGCAAAGCGACGGTATATACAAAGATTGCAACGCCGAAAGCGATAAAAGCGAGTGCCAACAGTGCAAAACGGTTGCCTGCAATCCCGATTAGTTTATCAAGCGGCTTCTCCGAATCCGGCTTTCCGTCGGTATTATGTTCTTGGTCAAAAACAAACAGACCGCTGTCGTTTATCTTGTTTGCCATATTCCCTCCACTGTGCTCGACTCGTCAATCAATTGAGGATTAACACCCCGATTATAAGGTCCCCAATATCGAAGCAGCAAAATAATCGGGATGGCTGCCAGAAGATTTACAACCAATTGAGGGAAAATGCTTCCCGTCATAATTTCTGTGAAAGACAAGTAATCCGAACCCTTTCCCGAGATTATTTGTAGCATAAGGGCTGTGAAATGTCCGAAGATTTTATAAATCATTGTAATTATAATAATCTGAACAAATCCAAGCGGTAACCTTCTGTGAAACGCTTTCGAAAAAAGAACTGCGGATAATACTCCCGCATAAAGCAATAATAACATACCCACACCCAAAAGGGCGCGCGGGCGATCGGCTGCGCCTTCATAAGCGGGGCCGGAAAAGTAATCGCGCAAAAATCCAGTAGCTAACCCGACAACCACGACATCTTTTGCGCCGAAAAGATATCCGGTAATAACTACAAATACAAGCATAAGGTCGGCAATTTGTCCGTTCATCGAAAGAAAATCAGAGAAGGAAACTTGCACAGAAGAAAATATAGCGATATACACCGCGTATACGATCACTTTTCTTGTCAGTTGCTTTTTGTTCATCGAAATCTCCGGGTCATTCAATATGTCGGTCCGATATTGTTTTCATATTTGAAGCATTTTTATCGAAACCCTAATCCGACTCGACGTCATTATCAATCGTTTCGTCTTCCGCGATCATGATAAAAACATCCTTAATCTCAGTCATATTCACGTACGGTTTCAGCACAGCCGTGCGATTCAATTCAGACGAGTAGTCGACGGATACGATGATTCCAATCGGAATACCTGCCGGGAATAAGCCGCCCTGTCCGCTGGTTACAAGCTCGTCTCCAATTTTTAATTCGATTGTATCGGGTATACGAGTTACCTTACATAAGCCGTCTTGTTTGAGTGTTGTTTCACCACTGACCCGAACGATGGCTCCGTTTACGGTGTTCACTTTTGCACTCACAGAAAATCCTTCGTGGAGCAATGGCAACACTTTAGCGGATTCCGGATCCGTGTCCATAATGCGCCCGATGAGGTTCATACGCGCGTCCACAACGGCATAAGACTGTCCTTCATCCACAACAAAACCATCATTCTCGCCCAGATCCACGCGAATCACGCTGAACCACTCGTCTGCTTCACGAGAAAGAACGGAAGCCCCGACAATCCGGTAATTCTCAAACGTATCTTTGATGTGAAAAGCTTCCTTGAGCTCCTCCCATCTTCGAATCGCTTCTTCTCCTTGTGAAACCCGGTACTCGAGCTCGGCAATTTCCGACTTCAATTCCTCGTTCTCTTTTCTTATTGCCATACCCTCCGTAACAGCTGCAAAAAAGTCCGATAGACCTTCCCCGATTCCTTTGATACCCTTTTGAATCGGATCGATGACAACGGAAACCGGCGTCGAAATCCCATTAATCGGATTTCCGGGAATGGTACTGAGCACGATAATCGCAACGACAAGTGCGGTAATTAAAAGCAGAATAAAGAGTTTGTTCGAAAGAAGTTTGCGCAATGCATACACCTCGTTATAGACATTGACCAACCAATCCTGTTCTCTGCTGATATCGATCAATTAATTAGTATACCACATGGCGCTTCACAAAATGGTTAAAGTAGTCCAATCTGCTTCATGCTCGTGCATCCACCTCTTCCGACGATAATGTGATCAATCAGATCAATGCCGATCAGCGATGCCGCTTTGTATAGTGATTGGGTCGTTGCGATATCATCCTGACTGGGCTTGGGGTCTCCGCTCGGATGGTTATGTGCCAGTACAATCGCCGACGCATTAGACTTAATTGCCTCACGGAAAAGCTCTCGCGGAAAAACTCCGGTTGAAGCAAGTCCGCCGGAGGATACGACTACATGGCGAATGATTCGGTGGCGGGTATCCAATAGTGCCACATGAACCTCTTCCTTCTTCAAATCAATCATTCTGTACTCGAAAAGTTTGATCGCATCATCCGGAGATTTGACTTGAGCGTTTTTCCAAAATGGTGTCAACAGCATAGAGCGTTTACCCAGCTCAAGCGCGGATTTTATTGTGAGTGCCTTCACTCGCCCCATACCCCGGCAACCCTTGAGTTCCTCCAGTGTCAAATCTTTAAGAAAAGAAATACCTTCATCCGATCGATCAAGGTTTAGAATTTCATTGGCGACCTGAACCGCTGACAAGCCGTTCGAGCCGGAGCGTATGAGAATCGCGAGCAACTCAGCATCGGATAGTGCGGCTGCCCCATGATTTTCGAGTCTTTCGTAGGGTCTGGCCCCGACATGCATCGCTTGAATCCGGTTATCCATAATCCCCGCCTTTTCTTGCGAAAAATTAAAATAACCTCAATAAAAATGATTGCAATTATAT
>CAYGIB010000140.1:0-5636 GCA_964349735.1 uncultured Oscillospiraceae bacterium
AGTCCCGCCCCTATCTGATGTCCGGAATAATCAGCGCGACCATCCCTCAGGATCCCTATCAGCAGGGCTTTCTGCCGGTTAAAATGCTATTTGATTACTCGCTCGACAAGAAGCCTCCGAAGGAGGATCGCGTCAACACCAGTTCATACATTATCGTGCGGGAAAGTCTTTGAGATTCTCGAAAAGTAATCGACCGCCTCGCTTACACGATGAACGGCGGCTCGTTGGCGATTGCGCGAAGCTCTGTACCGACGGGGTCCCGGAGCTTATGTTCTCCCTCAATCGCAAGCCAAATCGCACCCTCCGCTCCGGCGACACCGCCGGCCGCGACGAGGCGCGCTTCAAGGCCATACAGTATTTCCACCGCTTCGATTTCCGTGATGATTTCTCCTTTGACCGGCATAATACGATAGCCGCTCGAACCCGGGTCGTTCAATAACCCGGCGACCGCACCGATATCGCCGTCGATACGCTTTTCGAGTCCGACGGGAAACAGGAGTCTTACCCGCCTGCCAATCACCGCAGGCAGAATCTTCATGATCGTTCCGCCCTGCGGGTGACCGATCAGAATGCCGACCTGCCCGGCGGAACGGTTCACGCAATTGGCGCCCTTTACGATGATATCTCCCGCGCCAAACTCAGAAACCATATCATCAATAATTTTTCCTTGAGTGAAGCGGCCTTTCTCAAGAATTACGTCGCCGAAAAACTCCCGGTCACCGGCCAGGCGACCCGCCTCGTCCGTATCCTTTTGATTTCCCATGGTTATGCCCCGGAAAAAACGCCGCCGCGAAAAGTCTTCGGCCTGCCCCAAAAGCGCCAGCAACTCCTCCGCAACATAAGCGTTGGTCGTTCCCGCGATTACGGCGACCCTTCCCGTACGAACCGCTTCCGACTCAAAAATCAGCTTCGCCGTCGCCTTGCCGATCAGTCTTTTCCCGGCCGCCGGCGTAAGGAGAATCTGAAACACGTGCGTTCCTCCTTGTCGAAAAGGAATGTGCGTCGTTTATATCATCATGCCGCCGATTGCAAGCGCACAGTCAATCGCCAGTACGGCCGCCAATACCTTGACCTCGGTGTCCGTGTTGACGATATCGATGGAATAGCTGTCGCCCCACGTGAAGTACGCCTTACTCACCGATGCGACCGGCCCGTAGCCTCCGACAATTTTGTATTCATGCGAGAAAAGCTCGCCCTTTATCGTCCAGTCCAGTCCGACCATGCTATACTCGTGGCGGATTATGGTAAATTTCTTAATCACTTCAAACTGAAAACGGTCTTCAATATAGACCTCAAATCGGGGCAAGACCGAAAAGCCCTTCTGTTTAATGAACGCAACCTCTCGATCGGCCTTGTCAAATATATGGAGCTTCTTTCCCCAGCTGAGCAGTTCACCTTGAATATTGTATTTGTCGTCCCCATTCGCGTCCTTAACAATGAAACTTGAAGACCAGGAAAAATTCTTCTGCTTCAAATAGAGCTTCATATCCGATAGTCCCCCATATCACGCTCATACACCCTCTGTCACATCGCTATTCTAGCACGATTTGAGCAAATAAGCGACATGAATGAAACGGTTCCCGCAAGCTTAACAAATCACCGCTTTTCGAATGTCAATTATAAATAACACCTATCCTTTTTCTTGCTATTTTCGCTATTTCTGCGATAATCAAGATATAGAGAATCGTTTTGCGAGACGCGGTTTATTGAAGCATCTCCGACTGTTCCGGGTCTCATTGCGATTCCGCCTCACTTAATTATCGCTCTGGAGGAGACGGTCCCGTGAAAACAACGATTTTAATTGCGGACAGTCAGAAGGAGATTCTCAATACTCTCCGGTTTCAACTCGAAAAGGAAGGCTACAGCATTCTCGAGGCTCAGAACAGTTCGGACGCCTTGGAGCTTATATATCTTCGCCGTATCGACCTGGCTGTTCTGGATGTCTCTCTGCCGGGCATGAACGGACATTATCTGATCCGGAAAATGAGAGACGCCGCCAATATTCCGATCCTCTTCCTTTCGGCCGCCGATAACACCAACGATTTTCGGATTGCCTGCCGACTCGGAGCAGACGATTGCATTACAAAGCCGTTCGTTCCCTCCGACGTAACTTCGCGCATTAACGCACACCTTCGCAAGGCCCGGCAGTTCTCGGACGTCATGAAATCGGACTCCGGGATTGTTCATTATGCCGATCTCAAGCTGGATACGGAGCAGTGCGAAGTTCGGAAAGGCGGAGTCCCCATTGAACTGACGCCGACCGAGTATAAGCTGATTCGACACTTCATGGAAAATACGGGAAGAGTTTTCAATCACATGCAGCTCTACGAAATCGGCTGGAACGACACCCGCTTTGTCGACGACACCACCATCGTCGACTGCATCGCAACGATCCGCGCTAAGCTCGGCGACACCGATGACACATATATTCGAAGCGTTCCGGAATTGGGCTACGCCTTTGGCGCTCCTCCTGATTCCACCTCCTGATTCCACCTCCTGATTTCGTCTCCCGATTTCGTCTCCCGATTCCTCCTGATTCCCCGATGTTTTTCCTTCCGAAAACATCGGCCTCTTCATTGACATTCAATCCCGCAAAAGTTAGAATAATCGGGCGTATTTGCGGTCGCTTTGCATCTTAATCGCATGGAGAGATGGTCGAGTTGGTTTAAGGCACCGGTCTTGAAAACCGGCGAAGGTTTACCCCTTCCGTGGGTTCGAACCCCACTCTCTCCGCCAAACGAAATGAAGTTCCCCCTATAAGTTGGACAGTGCTGTACAATTTATGAGGGGGGACTTTTTTATGCTTATATCACGGGAAACTTAGCTTGAAAATGATATCCGTTCAGGAAACGGTAACTTCTGTTACGGTGATTTGTTCTTCCGCCGTGTACCGTTAATCTTGAGGTGATGATCGTGAAAGAGCCATTAAACAAGTTCAGAATATTAACGAGCCTGCTGCTGAGTGCTTTTTTAGTGTTGCTCATTTTGAGCTCCTGTAACGCCGATCCTACCGCCTCCGGTGCTTCGTCGCCATCGACCACCGGCGAACCGGCGACGACATCGACTGCGGCGTCAATGACCGCCACTTCGGAAGCAACGACAACGGCCCTCCCGTCACCCACGCCGTTCCCGTTGGTTTTGGTGGACCCGTTTGAGACAAACCCGCCGAACACAACCTATCAACCGGTCTCTGCCGATCAGACAAGGGCACCGGGCGCAATCACGCAAACCGCTTATACAGTAACGATTTTGACTGAAGACCTGATCAGTCCATGGGCGGTCACCGCTTTGCCGGACGGTCGTCTCGTGATCACCGAAAAGGCCGGCACACTGCGCATTATGACAGCCGAAGGAGAGCTCAGCGAGCCAATCGGCGGCTTCCCGGCGGTTGACGACCGGGGTCAAGGCGGCTTGCTTGATATCGCGCTTGCACCGGACTTCTTATCGAGCCGGATGCTGTACTTCACACTCGCCGAGTCAACAGCCCAAGGCTCACTGACCGCGGTCGGCCGGGGTCGCTTGTCCGATGACGAAAGCATTGTCGAAAATTTCGAAATCATCTGGCGCGCTATCCCGTATTTTGATAACAGTGCGCATTTCGGGAGCCGCCTGGCCTTTGACCGGGATGGCAACCTTTTCGTTACGACCGGCGAACGATCGGATCTTTCAACCCGTCCGAAAGCCCAATTGCTCGACAACGGTTATGGCAAGGTTGTGCATATAACGCCCGATGGCGATCCCGTGCCCGGCAATCCGTTTATCGGTGTGGAAGGCGCTCTTCCGGAGATATATTCTTACGGGCATCGCAATGTTCAAGGTCTGGCGATCCATCCGGAGACCGGAGAAGTCTGGATCAGCGAGATGGGGCCGCGTGGCGGTGACGAGTTGAATTTGATAATAGCCGGCGGCAATTACGGTTGGCCGGTGATCAGCTACGGCATTGAATATTCCGGCGATCCCATTCCCGGCGGAATAACTGTAATGGAAGGCATGGAGCAACCGGTGTACTACTGGGATCCCGTGCTGGCACCCGGTGGCATGACGTTCTACACATCAGGCATAATCGCGGAATGGCAGGGCAACCTCTTTATTGGCGGTCTGGGAAGTCGGCACATTTCCCGACTTGTACTCGAAAACAGTCGTGTCGTGGCGGAAGAGTGGCTGCTGGTGGATGAAGGACAGCGATTCCGGGATATTTGCGAGGGACCGGATGGTGCGCTTTACATCGTCACGGACGGCGGGCGGCTATACCGGATCGACTGACGGACGGATCAAGCAGAGATATCGCATCCATCCCGAAAAACGTGACAACTGTCATGCGTAAAACACGCAGTTGTCACGTTTCTTTTGTGCGTCCGGATGTTACCTTTGTATGTAGAAACAGAGGATCGTTTCGACGGGTAGCGCAAAGACCTGCTTGGCCACCCGGCCATGAACCTACCCGGCCACGAGCCCGACCGGTTACAAATCTAAACAGTAAATCCTGCTCGCAGAGGAGAAAAAAATGGAGAACATGGTTTCGGTCAATAATCTTGTAAAAAATTACGGAGATGTGTGTGCCGTCGATAGTCTGTCCTTTACGGTACGTAAGGGAGAGATTTTCGGACTTCTGGGGCCCAACGGTGCCGGAAAATCCACGACACTCAATGTCATATCGACGCTGTGTGATTTTCAAAAAGGCGAAATCATCATTGACGGGATGGACCTTAGAAAACAGAGCATGGGTATTAAGAGAATCATCGGCGTGGTGCCGCAGGATATCGCGTTATACAATCATTTGTCCGCGATGGAGAATGTGAAGTTTTTCGCGTCGCTTTATGGACTGCGCGGAAAGAAATTGACGGAAGCGGCTACCGAGGCACTCGAATTTGTCGGCCTTTCCGATAAGCATAAGATGAAGACCAAGAAGATGTCCGGCGGCATGCGCAGGCGGCTCAACATTGCCTGCGGTATCGCGCACGCTCCGAAGTTGATCGTGATGGACGAGCCGACCGTCGGTGTCGATGCGCAATCCAGAGAGCATATTCTGCATTCGATCCGCGTACTGCAGAGCCGCGGCGCCACGATTATTTATACGTCGCATTATATGCAGGAAGTCGAGGAAATCTGCGGCCGCATTGCGATCATTGACCATGGAAAAATGATCGCGATCGGTACCAAGGACGAGCTGGTTTCTCTGGTCACAGACATCAAGACGGTCTTTGTGGCGGTGAAACCCGGAGACAGTTTCCGGACCGAAGAGCGAATCAAAGAACTCCAGCTGATGCCGGGTGTTAAGTCCGCTTCGATGGAGGAGAACGTGATCAAAATCGATATGTCCATCCAGGACGACGGCATTGCCAAAATCATCGAGAGAATCATCGCCATGGATGTTACGATCATCAGCATCAATTCGGAGGTGCCCAATCTGGACACAACCTTCCTGGCCCTGACCGGGCACGAACTGCGATAGGGGGCAAGAAGATGTTTGCCATTTTGAAAAAAGAAATCACAGAGTTTTTACGCGAAAAAACCAATGTGTTCTTCTACCTGCTTTTCCCGGTGCTTCTGGTTTTTTTGCTCGGGAGTTTCCTCGGTAACCTGGATAAAGCGGAAGCGGTCATCGGGGAGATTCAGGTGCAGTATGTCATTGAGAC
>CAYGIB010000141.1:0-5622 GCA_964349735.1 uncultured Oscillospiraceae bacterium
AACGTTCACACGATTTCCAGTCGTGCGCCTTAGACCAGCTCAGCCATCTCTCCATTTGTTTCTTGTGGCTTTTGGGAGGCCTTCCCTCAGGCTGCCGGCGCGGTGCAACCTGCCATGAAATTTTAACGATTACGCACCGTGTTGTCAATGGATAAAGAGAAACATGGGGATTCCGGGGCATTTTTTCATGGGTTGCGGGGTGCGTTTATTTTCGAGCGGGAAAGTTGTGATCGGTGTGGGCGGATTCGAGCGTATATGCTGGGCTCCGGGCGTCAAGGGGTTTAGACATCATGTAACAAATGTTACGACTGTCCGCCTGCTTTTCCCTCACAATAACACTGATAAGTTATGCGCGCGGATTATTCCGCTTAAGAATAGAAATGGAGTGGTCTATATGACGGAGAAAGTTTTTAGGGTAACGGGGATGACGTGCGCGGGGTGCGCGGCTTTTGTCGAAAAGACGTGCCGCTCGACCGAGGGCGTGGTGACCTGTGATGTGAATTTGCCGATGGAGCGGATGCGCGTCGCGTTCGACGAGAGTGTGGTCGGGCCGGACGTGATCAAGCGGGCGGTCGAAAATATCGGCTACGGGCTGATCGACGAAGAGGCTTCGAGTGCCTCAGCGGTGCTCGGCGGTCATCGGGCGGATGCCCGAAAGGTGATGATCCGTTTGATCGTCGCGGCGGCCTTTGCGCTGCCGATTTTCTATCTGGCGATGTCGCATATGATTCCGGGGGTCGGTCTTCCGGTTCCCGATTTTTTGAGTATGCATATGCATCCGCTACCATTTGCGCTGGTGCAGATGTTTCTTACGATTCCGGTGCTGATTGCCGGATATCAGTTCTATACCAAGGGTTTCCGGCTGCTTTTGAAAGGGGCTCCGAATATGGACTCCCTGATCGCGGTCGGCACTTCCGCAGCTTTCCTGTACGGAGTATATGCGGTGATCATGATCGCGCGCGGGCAGGTCGATATGGTCGAACACCTGTACTTCGAGTCGGCCGCGGTCGTGGTAACGATGGTCATGCTCGGTAAATTTCTGGAGGCGAGAAGCAAGGGCAAGACCACGGAAGCGATCCAGAAGCTTTTCGATCTGACGCCGAAGACGGCGACGGTACTTGTTAAAGGAGAAGAGTTCACGGTTTTCGCGGAGAATTTAAAGGTCGGCGATCAGGTTGTTGTGAAGCCCGGCGGGTCGTTTCCCGCGGACGGGCGCGTTGTCGCCGGAGGCTCGTCTGTCGATGAGGCAATGATCACCGGCGAGAGCATTCCGGTCTATAAAGATGTCGGAAGCGAGGTCATCGGGGGCAGCATCAATTTGGACGGGCGCGTTGTTACGGAGGTGACGAGGGTCGGGGAGGATACGACGATTTCTCAGATTATCCGACTGGTGACCGATGCCCAGGACAAGAAAGCTCCGATTTCCAAAATGGCGGATAAGGTGTCTTTGTACTTCGTTCCCGCTGTGATTGTCATTGCGATCCTCTCGGCAGCCGCTTGGGCGATCGCCGGGAAGGACTTTCCGTTTGTCTTAAATGTATTCGTCGGCGTTCTGGTCATCTCCTGTCCGTGTGCGCTCGGGCTTGCGACGCCGACCGCGGTGATGGTCGCGTCCGGAAAGGGCGCGGAATTGGGGCTGTTGTTTAAGGGCGGTGAAGCGCTGGAGAGCATCGGGCGCGTGTCGACGGTTGTTTTCGATAAGACCGGGACGGTGACCGAGGGAAGACCGGCGCTTATACATTTTGAAGTCGTCGGTGAGGCTCTCGAAAAGGATCGTGTCTTAGCATTCATCGCTTCCGCCGAAAAAGGCTCGGAGCACCCCGTTTCCGGCGCGGTCATTGCCGCTGCGGTGCGGCAGAGCTTGACGCTTTTCGAGCCGGGCGAGTTTGAGGCGGTCCCCGGGCGCGGTATCAAAGCGACGGTCGAAGGACACAAGGTGGTCGTCGGGAACGCCGCGTGGCTCATTGAAAATGATATCGATACGAAGGCCGCAGAAGAGTTGACGATCCGATTTTCGGAAGAGGGGAAAACGGTGCTCCTGGGTGCCGTCGACGGAACGCTCGCCGCGATCATCGCGGTCGCCGATCCGGTCAAGGAGGGAAGCGCAGAGGCGCTGGCCGATCTGGATCAACTCGGGATTCGCACGGTTCTTCTTACAGGGGATACGCAACGGACGGCGCGTGCAATCGCAAATTTGATTCACCCGGACGAGGTGCTCGCCGAAGTCCTCCCGCAGGATAAAGCCGAAAAGATCCGGGTTCTGCGCGAGGCGGGCGGCAAAGTCGCGATGGTCGGCGACGGGATTAACGATGCACCGGCTCTGGCTTTGGCCGATGTCGGCATAGCGATCGGAACCGGCACGGATATCGCGGTCGAATCGGCGGACGTCGTATTGATGAAAGGCGATCCGAGAAAAGTCGTTACGGCGGTTCGACTCGGGCGCGCGACGCTTCGAAATATCCGCCAGAATTTGTTCTGGGCGTTTATCTTTAACACCATCGGTATCCCGGTTGCGGCCGGAGTGCTCTTCCTGTTCGGCGGGCCGCTCCTGAACCCGATGTTTGCCGGCGCGGCGATGGCGATGAGCTCGGTTCTGGTCGTCAGTAACGCGTTGCGGCTGAAGAGATTTAAATAATGGGAATGCATCGAAGATGAAGCGTTTTAAGTAAATTGTAGACGCTTTGCGACTGAGGCGATTCAATAAGGTGAACGGGTGAACTCCGGGGGAACGCATCTGATGCGTTCCCCTTTATAAAATTCCATTGACCGTATCGGCCACTCACTCTAAAATAGAGTAGTACCGGACAATAGACCGGGCCGGCTATTTTTATTAAGTGAATCCGCGGAAAGCGGGGAGGAAATGCCATGAAACTGATTGCGTTTTTCAAAGAGCGTTCGAAAGCTCTGCTTTATGCAGTGGCCCGGTTCCCGGCGGTCGTTGCTTCACTGATTGCCTTTGCGGTTGTCATGACGGTGGAAATTACTTTGCAGATGTCATTTCCCCGGCTTACGATGGCTTTGACAGTAACGGTTTTCCTGGCGCTTTTCGCACACGTCCTTCTCGAGAAGGAGGGCGACTCGTGGCTCCATCGGCTTCTTCCGATACCGATTGCCGGTGCGGGCTTTGTCCTTTACTATTTTCTCGGGCTGATTGGATTTGAGCCCGGGTATTTATACGACGGCGCGGGGAGATTCCCGCTTCAGACCGTGGTCGTATGCGTGATGTTTTTCCTCTTGTTTCTTGCGGTTCAGAGCCTGCGGCACAGCGTGGTATTCGGATCGGTGTTTATGAACTTCTTCAAAGCGTTTTTTACCTCGCTTTTGTTTTCCGCCGTTATATGGGGCGGACTGATGCTGATTACCGTTGCGATTGACGAGTTGCTTTTCGATTTGAATGAAAAGATATTCGCTTATATTTCGATCTGGGTGTGGCTTCTGGTCGCGCCGATTATCTTCATGTCGCTTCTTCTCACGTTCCGAAGCAGCGAGGAGGGGCAGGCGGCCGACAGGAAACGGATGGCGTGCCCGGCATTTTTCCGGATCCTCCTCCTGTACGTCGTGATTCCGCTCTTGGCAGTCTATACGCTGGTTCTGATCATTTACCTGATCAAGACGATCGTAAGCGGAGAGGGAAGGGAGCTTCTGGAGCCGCTCATCCTCTCGTATACGATTGCCGTGATTATGGTGTATTTTCTCGTTAGCGAAATTGAGGGGAAGTATCCGGCATTTTACCGCTTCCTGTTCCCTAAGATCATGGGCGTCATCGCACTCTACCAGCTGATCGTGTCGCTCATGAAGGCGGGCGAACAGGGCGTCCTATTCTCCGATTACTTCCTGATCCTGTTCTCGGCTTTTGCCGTAATCGCAGCAGTGACAATGAGCATTCTGTCGAAAGAGAAAAACCATATTCACATTCTGATCCTCGCGGCGTTCGCTCTCTTTTCGATTCTGCCGCTTGTCAACTTCTACGGTGTCAGCGTAAGAAGCCAACAGCAGGTGCTCGTTGATACGCTCGAAAAGAACGGGATGCTTCAAGGGAAAGATGTGATCGCGAGCGGATCGGCATCCAAAGAGGCGCAAATCATCATCACGCGGGCCGCGGAATTTTTGAATCAACAGGGCGAGCTCGACGAGATCGTCAATGTGCCGGGGCAAGAGAATTTTTTCGCCCAATTCCCGAATATTTTCGGATTTGATCCGGACTACGGATTTGAGCAGTATTACGGGGATCCCAAGTTGCGCGGTATGTATATTGACCGCAGTCAGGCGATTCCCCTCGGGGATGCCGACTACATCGTCTGGAGCGGTATCTTCGTGGCGGACTATGAAAATAGTATCACGGAGCTCGGCTCCTTCACGCATGAGGGAACCGACTATACGGTGCAAGCCGAGATCATCGTCGGGGATTGTAATATTGTCCTTGTTGATTCGACGGGAAGAAAGCTCATTTCCGCTGAGGTCACGAGGGATATCGAGAAGCTCGCTCCATCGGAGTCGGACGGGAAGCCCGAGACGGTCGCACCCGAGAAGATGAGTCTGGTATTTTCCGGAGACGGTGTTCTTATGAAGGTTTACCTGATGAGCGTCAATCTTTATGACCGCGAAAATTATCCGATTCGTTTCGAGATCGACCCTATGGTCCTGATTACTTTCACGGAGAATAAAGCCGAATAGGCCGAAAGGAGCAATGCATTTGGACTGGCTGCACCGAACCCGGAGCCTCATCGGAGAGGATAACCTTCAAGCGCTGAAGGCCTCCTCGGTTGCCGTCGTCGGCCTGGGCGGTGTCGGTTCTTTTGCGGCGGAGGCGATTGCCCGATGCGGAGTCGGTCGCATGATACTGATCGATAAGGACCGCGTCGATATCACCAACATCAACCGACAGCTGATTGCCTTGCAATCGACCGTTGGCGAGTACAAGGTGGACGTGATGAAGAAGCGCATCGCGGATATAAATCCCGAAGCGAACATTGATACATATGCCGTCGCTTACACGGCCGGGACCGCGGATACCTTCATTTTTGCGGGCGTCGATGTGATTATAGACGCCATTGACTCGATCGACGATAAGGTCGAGCTGATTTCCCGGGCTACCCGTGCCGGAATTCCCATCCTGAGCTGTATGGGTGCCGGAAACAAATTGGACCCCGGAGCCTTCGAAGTCGCCGACTTGTCGATGACCTCCGTCTGCCCCCTGGCGCGCGTGATGAGAAAAAGGCTTCGGGATATCGGCATCGAGCACCTCAGGGTCGTCTATTCCAGGGAACCTGCAACACGAAGTGCATTGGTCGGCAGTATCTCTTTTGTACCGCCGGCCGCGGGTCTCCTGCTCGCATCGGAAGCGGTCCGGATGATTTTCGAGAAGAAGAACAACGGAAAAGCCGGCCCGTGATACGAGCGCGCAAGCTGCAAGACTCAACCGGAAACACTCCGCTTCACGACACGAACCGACGGCATATTCAGGAATCACTTCGCGAAGCTAAGATCGACCGTGATAACGGCGCTCCGCGAGGATGAAAAGTCCTTCACAGCCTCGCTCCGTGCAGATGAATTTGCAGTCAAAGGGTAATCGAAAAGCAATTCAGCCAGGGGCTCCCGGATGTATAATGTAGTGGATAATAT
>CAYGIB010000142.1:0-2839 GCA_964349735.1 uncultured Oscillospiraceae bacterium
AGTCGTCCTTTCCGAGCATATCGATGATTTTCTGAGCCATCATCACGCGAACCCGTGCGTCTACGGCAAGGTTCAATGCAGTCAGGGTAAGGCTCTTCCTGCGGGCTTCCCGCTCCGCGGCGATCCCCGAATCCGGCCCGGTCGACTCGGTGACCCGCGGCATCAGCATCTCGCGAACCTCGGATACGGCTTCCTTCTGAGCCTTATGAAAATACTCGTATAGCTCGCGGTCTTCATTTCCATCCCGCGCATTTTCCAAAAGGACCGACAGGTCCGATATCGATAAGACCGGTTTGAGCGAACAAAGAATCGACAGGAGCGCCAGATGCCCTCTTGCATATTTCTTTCCGCTTGCCCTCGGTAACAAGCCGTCCTTGGTATAGTTATTGACCATCGCCTGCGTCAGGAGGCGCTCGTCGGAATTTCTCCCGTAAAAAGCCAGCTGACGGTCCATCATCGTCAAGACTTGATCCATATAGAGATCAAAATCGGGGAGCCGCTCCCATTCAGTCAACTCCGTCTTCGGAATATCCTCGAGCCACAGGCGCAAACGCTCCGCGCGCTCCGCCGGAATGCCGCGGGATTTCCTGGGTGACTTAACGTTCTCAATGACGGGGGAGTCGTTTTTGGCCATGCGATAATCCTCCGAATCGCTTCTTTAATAGAAATGGTATCACATCTTGTCTCCGGTGTCGTTAAGCGGCGTGTCGACGTGAAGGCATGCCTTTTCGAGGATGCTTCGCATCATAATCATCTTGCGTCCGCATGATAGGCACTCCATCGTAACGTCGCCGGACACGCGAAGCAGGATCCACTGCTTGCTTCCGCAGGGATGCGCCTTCTTCAGCGTTACGATTTGGCCCTTCGTAAAGGGATACAAGAAGAAATTCTTATTTGCCATGGTCTTTCGCTTTCCGCTTCGCAGTCGGGCGATACACCGCCGCAGTCACCCGGTCCATGTCTCCGTAATCCTTGACGCACACCGTATCGGCAAACTCATGCTCGGCCAGAAGCCCGGCAATCGTTTCTTTCTGGTTGTATCCGTGCTCGAAAATAATAATGCCGCCCGGGCGAAGAAACGTCCCGACACGCTCTAAAATCGCGCGATATAAGGATAATCCGTCGTGCCCTCCGGATAAGGCTTCTCGAGGCTCAAACTTTGAAACCTCGGGCATCAGTCCGTCGATTTCCCTCTCCGAAATATACGGCGGGTTGGCCACGATTAAGTCGGCCGAATCGGATCGCCACCATTCTTCAATCTCCTTTTTCCCGGGAAAAATATCACATTGGAACAGCCGGATCAAGTCCGGCTCGCGCGCCGATTCGATATTTTTTTTTGCGTAAGCCGCCGCTTCGCTTTGTCGCTCGGTCAGCGCTATTTGATAGGAAACCAGATAATTGCTCAGTACATTTCCGATCGATATTCCGATGCAGCCGCAGCCCGTGCACAGGTCAAAAATACGAACCGGTCCGCACCGGTCGGTCGACGGGAGAACGGGAGTATCCTCCAATCGTCCGAACAGGAAATTCGTATCGACTCCGAGGGCGCGAAGTGCCGCACCGACCAAGAGTTCACTGTCCGCCCTCGGAACAAGAACCCCCGGCCCGACAGAGAAAGAATCCCGATAAAAAAACGTTTCTCCGAAAATGTAGTCCAGGGGCTCGCGCCCGCAACGTCGGGTAACCGTATCCTCAATTCGCGCAAGCTCATCGGGCGAAAACAAATCCTCGACCCGGTTGCTCTTCTCGAAAAGCAGGAAAGCCCCGCGTTTCCCGGTGACCCGTGATATTGTTTCACGCAGCTCCGCCGAAGGGTCATCCGTTCCGGCATCACGCAGGCGGGTAATATAATCGTCTCTCCACTCGGTCCAGTTCACCAGTTATCCTCCCCCTCCTTTTCGGGGATTACTGCGCTCATGGCGGCGATTGCCACCTCAAGCATGCTGTCATCCGGTTCCCGGGTCGTAAACCGTTGGAGCCACATGCCGGGCTTTGTAAGGATACGGCCGAATGCGGTGTGGTCGATTTTTCCGGTCAGACGGAGCAGTTCATAAGATATACCTCCGACTAGTGGAACCAGCGCCAGACGGATGATTGAATTCAGCCACCAATCGATGTGCACACCGAGAATCGGCTGGAGCAAAGCACCGACGATACTGAAGGTGATAATCGAAACCAGCATGACGATAAACAAAAAAGCGGTTCCGCACCTCGGGTGCCTTGTGCTGTATTTTCGGATATTGTCGACCGTCAGAGGCTCTTTGGCCTCATAACAGCGTATCGTCTTATGCTCGGCGCCGTGGTACATCCAAACTCTCGCGATTTCCTTCATCCTCGACGTCAGCGCCAGGTAAGCAACAAAAATAGTGATCCGTATGGCGCCCTCGGCAAGATTTTCCAGAAGCTGGAAACCGACGGTGCCGGTCTGATCACCGGAGATGAAGCTACTGGCGATGTCAACGATCCATCTCGGCAACAGGATAAAAACGGCAACCGCAAACAAGACGGATAATGTGGCGGTGACCGCCAGCGCGCCTTTCTCATGACGCTCCAGAAAATCATCCAGGCGGCTCTTTTTCTCCGGTTTCGACTCTGTATAAGGAGCCGCAAAATCCGGATTTTCCGCTGTCAGATTCATTGAAACCGTTTGTCCGGCAGTCTCCTCCGCGAAAGATACCGGTTCTGCGGATACGATTTTTTCAATCGTCTTCGGCGCGTGCGTTTCCGGCGTCCCAGGCTCGGATGCAACGTGCGCTCCCGGCTCCGCGGATTCGAATGTAATAAATGTTTCCGGCGCCGCGGTCGTTGACGTTGGCGTGCCTTCCGCTGCCCGGGAATT
>CAYGIB010000142.1:2849-5574 GCA_964349735.1 uncultured Oscillospiraceae bacterium
GCGCCGCGGTCGTCTCCCGGGTATTCGCTTCCGAATCCGTTTTCGGCTCGGTTCCCTCCTCGGAAAGATCGGCCGAGCGCATCAATGCACCCATACCGGCGACAATCTGACGAAAAAAGCGGACACATCCGCGTACGACCGGTATGCGGTCTTGCACACCTCCGGTCAAGCCGCGGTGAAAATCCTCAACATGAATCGTACCGTCCGCTTTGCGCACGGCAAGCGCCGATTTCTTGGGGCCATACATAATCAGTCCTTCAATGAGCGCCTGACCGCCGATTGTCGTCCTTTTATCCTCGGGTTTTTTCGAACAGGACTCTTCCGGATTGCGAACCGAGTCCGCCGTTATTTCTTCTTGCTGTTGATGATCCGTCATCTTTATTGTTCTCCTCATTTCGAGTCAGCGATATCGCTATTCTATCAGAAAAGACATCCGATAGGAAAGAATAAGGGGCAATCTTACCCGGCTACTCACCGGACAAGACCGCCCCGAAAAATCAGGCCTTTCGGAATGGATTATTTGTGGTCCATTCTCTTTCTGAACTTATCCACGCGTCCGCCGGTATCGATAAGCTTCTGCTTGCCCGTATAAAACGGATGACACTTCGAGCAAATATCAACGCGATATTCCTTGCTCGTGGAGGTCGTTTCAAACTCTTCACCGCAGGCGCAGTGAATCGTTATTTTCTGGCTCTTGGGATGAATTCCCTCTTTCATGCTGTTCACCTCTCATCAAAAATCCGGCGCGTGGCTTCTGTGCCGCCATGGCACGCTACGTATGCCGAATCGGACTTTTCGTGCAAAAGGTATCCTACACCGAAAACCGTCAACTGTCAACGATTTCCTCGCAGGGACGGCACGCTATCCGACGACCCGGTTTTTACCCTGTCTCTTGGCCTCGTAAAGATTCTTGTCCGCCTTGTTAATCAGTTCCGGCATACTGCTATCTTTTTCGAAACGTCCGATTCCGCAACTGATCGTTACACGGACGTTTTCTTGGAACGTATGTGCCTCGACGCTTCGGACAATGCGGTTTGCAACCGCAGCGGCCGTTTTGCCGTTCGCACCCGAGAGAACAACCAGAAATTCCTCACCGCCGTAGCGGCCGGCGAGGTCTTTATCGCGGACCGACCGGCTGATGATGGCGGCGACGTCGGCGAGCACCGTGTCGCCGATCACATGCCCATGCAGGTCATTGACCTTCTTAAAGTCGTCGATATCAAGCATAAGTATGCTCAAGTTTCCGCCGGTTCGAATCGACAGATCCATCTCTTTTTTGAGCCGATCCAGGATTGCGCGCTGATTCTTGATTTGAGTGAGGTCATCCGTCTGCGATTTTTCGGACAACTCTCGATTCAACTGCTCCAGCTCGGTCTGGCGATGCTTGCGTTCGGTTACATCAAAGACGATACCCGCAAGAAAGAGCGGCTTTCCGTCCGCACCTCGCCGCGTGATTCTTCCGCGATCGTAATACCACCGGTAGCTGCCGTCTTTGCATCGGATGCGGTATTCCGCCTCGTAAACAGGCGCACCCCCGTGGAGGTGCGCAAGCATTGCGTCCATGGTCGGCTGATAATCGTCGGGGTGAATCAACTGCGTGAAAAACTGGTACGGGACATCCTCGGGAATCTCGTCCTCGGAATAACCGAGCGAGATCACTTTAAGGGGATTAAACGTCACATGGTTGGTCCGAATGCTCCAGTACCAGTGTCCGAGATTGCCGCTCCAGGAGAAGTTCAACGACGTCTCCTGGTTCTTTTCGGTAAGAATCTGATCGTTCAGCATTTGAAGATCAGATACGATTTCCAGCAACTGCTCTCTTGATAGATTCGAGTAATCCATACCTTCCTCCAAAGATTCGATCGCCTTTCTTCAAGGAACTCCTAACTTGGATCGATGCTTTTCATTGGCCTGCCGATTACGATTGCGTACACTTAACCCCACTATAACCTCGACAAGGATTCCGCGCAAAGATGCATCAAAGATGTCTACTTACCGTTTGAATTTCCGTTACTGACCGTGCTCGTTCCGGCCGGTCGCGTACCGCGCATCGCCTCGAAAACCGCCTTGTCGCTAAACGAGACATTAACGGACTGGATAAACTGCTGATTGGATTGTGTCTTCATCAGGAGGCTGATGATCATCTCCGTGACCGCCGCGGTGTCGAGCTGGCTGAAGGCCTTACGAATCGTCCAAACCGCATCGAGCTCCGTTGTACCCAGGAGCAGTTCCTCTCGACGCGTGCCGGATTTATTGATGTCGATGGCCGGGAAGATCCGCTTCTCGGAGAGCTTTCTGTCGAGATAGACCTCCATATTGCCCGTGCCCTTAAACTCCTCGAAAATCACCTCATCCATGCGTGAGCCCGTCTCAATCAAAGAAGTTGCGATGATGGTCAGGCTTCCGCCGTTCTCGATGTTTCGTGCGGCTCCGAAAAATCTTTTCGGTCCGTACAGGGCGCCCGGGTCGAGGCCTCCGGACAATGTCCGGCCGGTCGGATTGATGGTCAGGTTATAGGCCCGGGAGAGTCGGGTCATCGAATCCAAGAGAATCACAACATCGTTTTCGAGCTCCACCAGACGCATCGCGCGCTCCAGTACGAGTTCGACGATTTTGGTGTGGTTCTCGGGTTTCTTGTCAAAGGTGGAATATACGACTTCGCCGTTAATGGACCGCTGCATGTCGGTCACTTCTTCCGGGCGCTCGTCAATCAGAAGGACAATGA
>CAYGIB010000143.1:0-5570 GCA_964349735.1 uncultured Oscillospiraceae bacterium
TCATTGCACTTTTTATTCAGGCGCGCAATCAGCCATTATTGTTTCTAATACTCAATACTCTGTTTCTCTACGATATGTATTGCATCTACTTTCTGCGCAAATGGATTCAGGGCTCCGGCTCGTCTCTTTCCAGAAACCTGGAGTTGCTCGGCGAATGGGAAGCCCTCGAAAGCCTTGCGATGATGCGCGTTATTTATCCGGATTGCGCATATCCTGTATTTCGCAAAAATCAAGAGTCCGGTATCGCTTGCTTTTCGGCGATCGGTATGGGACACCCGCTGATACCGGCGATTAAACAGGTACGTAACGATTTTGACTTGCCGGAAGGTATCGCTTTGATTACCGGCTCCAATATGTCCGGCAAAACAACCCTTTTACGAACCGTCGGAATCAATACCGTTCTTGCTTACGCAGGGACGGTTTGCTGTGTGAAAAGTCTCGAGCTTGGGATTATGATGATCGGATCGTCGATGCGGATTGCGGACAACCTGGAAGCCGGTCTGTCGACGTTCTATGCCGAGCTGTTGCGCATTGAGCGCATCGTCCGCAGGTCCAAAACAGAAGTACCGATGCTGTTCCTGATTGACGAGATATTTCGGGGAACGAATTCGAAGGATCGGACGGACGGGGCACGGATTGTGATTCGCAACCTCTTGCTGCCGTGGGTAATCGGAATCATGTCGACGCATGATTATCAGCTCTGCGATACAATGAAGGACGAGCGGGATATTCGCTTCTATTATTTCTCGGAAAAATACGATTCGAATGGAATTCACTTTGATTATCACCTTTCTTCCGGCATATCGACCGCTGCGAATGCGCGTTATCTCATGAAATTAGTCGGAATCGAGTGATACCAAAACTATTGCATTAATCTTTGAGCATGTTTAGAATAGATTTGCGCTTGAAAAGCGACGATATATTTGTGTATTTTTTACGACGAAGGAGAAGGTATGGACTGTTTCACTGAGGCGAGCGGCTTTTTCGGAGCGACATCCCCCGAGGAGTTGGCGGATCGATACGGAACGCCTCTTTATGTATACAACGAAGCAATTCTGAGGGAACGGATGCGCGAGATGACCGGACTTCTCAAAGACCGTGAGTATACCGTCAATTACTCTATTAAGACGAATTCAAATCTGTCTATCCTCAAAATCGCATTGGAGGAAGGGCTCAGTGCGGATGCCATGTCTCCGGGTGAGATTCATCTGCTTCTTGAGGCAGGATTCCCGGCGGACCGCATTTTTTACGTCGGTAATAATGTGTCCGACGAGGAGCTGCGTTACGCGATTGACCGCGATATCATGACCAGCCTGGACAGCGTTTCGCAAATCGAGCGTTTCGGCAAAATCAATCGGGGAGGCCGGTGTGCCGTTCGCTTGAATCCCGGTATCGGAGCCGGTCATCACCGGAAAGTAATTACAGCCGGCAAAAAGACCAAGTTCGCGATATCAGAGAATGATATCGACGCAGCGCTGGAGGCGGCCGCGAAGTATGATCTTCGTATCGTCGGAGTCAATCAACACATCGGATCGCTTTTTATGGATGCCGGACCTTTCCTCGAAGCCGTCAAGAGCTTTCTTTCGCTTGCGGAACGGTTCAACAACCTGGAGTTTGTTGATCTCGGGGGCGGTTTCGGGATTCCTTACAGGAAGCTATACGGGGAGCAACGCTTAGACTTAGAGTCATTTTCCGTTCGCCTCGGCGAAGTGATTTTCGATTGGAAAAACAGATATGGGAAAAATATCATTTTCAAAACGGAGCCGGGACGTTATATCGCCGCGGAATGCGGAGTGATTCTCGGACGCGTTCACGCAATCAAGAACAGTTACAAAGAGAAGTATATCGGAACCGATATCGGCATGAACGTCCTCGTACGGCCGTCCATGTATAACTCCTGGCACGACATTGAGATATACCGTCGAAACCTGCCCGTGAATGATAAACTCGGTTCGGAAGAGGTGACCGTGGTCGGCAATATTTGTGAGACCGGAGATATCCTTGCGTCCGACAGAATGTTGCCCAAAATTGAAGAAGGAGACATCCTTTGCATCTTAGATGCGGGTGCGTACGGTTATTCCATGGCATCCAATTACAACAACCGTCTTCGCCCCGCGGAAGTTATGATTGGGTTAGACGGAAAGGACCGACTCATCCGGCGCCGTGAGGAATTGGAGGACCTGATGTTTTTGTTTCCGTAGCGTTTCATGAGCTCGGAAACGGCGTAATGATTGCTTTTTAAGAGTTAAAATTCATTGACTGTCCTTGTTTTCGCCGACCCAATACTATAATATTATAATCGTTTGCAAAATATACTTACGGGATGGGCGAATGACAGACGATTTGGATCGGGTCCTCTCACTCGGAGAAAAGTTTCTGATTGATTTTTCGGCCGTCCTCAGGCTTTATACGGATGGGCGCTCCGACCTTTTTTTTAACTCCCTTTTCGATGCCAACAAACAAATCGTGATTAACGGCGCTTTTCGCGTGTATCATGATATTGTACGGAAGCAGGCCGATTCCAAGGAGAAAACGATATCCGGTTCGATTACCCAAATGCTGGAGCGTTTTCGACGAGAAGGACGTCTGACGGAGCACGCGGACTTGTCATGGGAGTCTTTTATCCGGGAGTATTCCGATGACCGCTTCGCCTGTCTGATACTGCTCGAGCATTCTTTCTCAATCGAGCGTATACGGGACATGGAAATGCCGGCTCGCTTCGCCGTCTGTATCGTGGGTACCGACGGTTTTCGTCCCTACTCCGATCTGAGAACATTCCTGAGTACTGAGCTCTCTTACTCGGTTCATCCCATATCCCAATCAACGGATTATCTCGATGCCGTCTTTCACTGCAATGTCGGAGACAAGGTATACGATTCTGAGGGTGCGCCGATTCTGCTGACCGAGAAAATCAGCACCGGTGCGGAAGGAATTGTATTCAGAACGGAAGAACCGCAATGGGTTGCCAAGATATACCACAGAGGCGTAATCACTCCGCTTCGGTGGAGGAAACTCATGCACATGACTCAGAAGGGAATCTCGGCGGACGGAATATGCTGGCCGAATAAACTCCTCTATACATTCAACAAAATCCCGGTCGGCTTTTTGATGCAGACGGCTGCGGGATATACACTGGGCAGCGTTTTTGACGGACCGGACGCCATAATCTCCAGGTTTCCGGAGTGGGCCAGACTGGATGTGGTTCGTGTTGCGCTAAGAGTCCTCGAGAAAGTAATGTATTTACACATCCACGGGGTGCTCATCGGTGATATTCAGATGAAGAACATGATGATGAAGGATCCGGAGAACATATACGTAATTGACATGGATAGTGTTCAGATTGAAGACATGCCCTGTCCTGTCGGAACCGAGGAATACACGTCTCCTGAGTTGTGGGATTTCTCCTTTTCGGATGTCCTGCGCAGGCCGATCCATGAGGATTTCTCCTGTGCGATACTCGTGTTTTCGATTCTTTTCTGCGGACAGCATCCATACGCTCAGCGGTTCGGGCGCGAGACGCTCAGAGAAGAGATTATCGAGAAATCTTTCCCATATGTAACCGAAGCCGACCAGGAATCCCTGGTACCGATCGGCGGCTACGATAAAATCTGGGGAGCTCTTACCGAAAAACTCCGTAAAATGTTTTTCGAAGCGTTTCGTAACGGGAAACGTTTTGAGCCGGTTGAGTGGTACGAAGCGGCCCGTGAGTACCAAAAGGACCTGACAGAAGGCTCATATCAAGACATGGAAGCATATCGTTTGTTTCCGCATACGGACTTAACTGTACGAGAAGATAATTCCGGCAAACCGAAAACATACAAAAAGACCATCCGTGAAGCGATTATGAACGCTCGTGCCGATGTAGCGATTGCGGATTATTCCGGAAAGCCCAATGGAAGTGATCCGGACAAACCTCTAAAGATGTCTTCCGGCGAAAATATGTTGTACAATGGTCAGAGAACACAACCGGAGAGTCAGACTCCGGATGAAGGGACGTTTTCGAAGGGAGTTATTTCGCCCGATCGAGGCACTTCCGCTCGAATTGTTCAGGAGCACGCCGTTTCGAATGATGCAGCCAAATCCTCCGGCGCGAAAAGTTCTGATATACGAGTGAAGGACAGAAAGCGAAGTCCAAAGTCTATTATTCAGACAATCAAGGAATTTTGCAAACGTAATAAGACTCTCCTTCTATTGGGGTTAATTCTGCTTATCAGCATAGTGCTCATGATTGTGATCAGCATGGTTTATGACTAGGGAGGAAAAAATGGCAAAAAAAGGAAATGATTTTAACGCATCCGATTTTGGGAAAAGCACTCGAAGAAGATTGCCGATTTGCTTTTGTCTGGATGTCAGCGGCTCGATGTCCGGAAATCCGATTCGTCAGCTGAACGACGGCCTGCAAAGTTTTTTTGCTTCGATTCGCGAGAACGATGAGACGCGGGCGGCTGCGGATATTTGTATCGTAACCTTTGGCGGAACGGTAGATATTTTTCTTCCTTTCGGCAAACTGGACAAGGAACATCCGGTCCCGAGAATTCAGGCGACAACAAGCTTGACGCCGATGGGCGAGGGAATCCTGACTTCTCTGGAGCTCTTGTCTGCCAGAAAGGAAGGGTACAAGCATCTTGGAATCAAATACTACCAGCCTTGGATGGTCGTGATTACAGACGGAGCACCACAGGGTGATTCAGCCATCGAGAATATGGAGAAGGCCATTAAGGCCACAAACGAATTGGAGGAGTCCGGAAGGCTCGTCGTCTTCAATATCGGTGTCGGAAACGGTGTCGACCTAAGCTTGCTGAAGCGACTCTCGGTCAAGAGGCAGGAGCCGATATGTATCGATTCCGCTCAGTTTTCCAAACTTTTCGAGTTTTTGGGTTCCAGTAGTTCTTCCATTGTGTCCAGTAACATGAAGGAAGACGCTTTATACGATTTGGTTGATTCAACAAAGGGCAAGTCCGTCGCTATGGACGAGTTCTTCAAGTATTTGGAGGAGTAGGCCGAAAGATGCCGGAAACAATCAAGATGGCCAGCCTGTCCCTCCCGGGAAGAAAGCATTCCGACAAGGGACAGCCGAACGAGGACGCGTGCATCACACTTTTCCGGAATGGAGTCACTGTTGTGTGTCTCTCGGACGGAGCGGGAGGCAGTCGTTATACCGATGCGGCAATGGGGTCCCAATCGGTTGTTCACACTGTTTCAGAGTTGCTCACGAAGCATTTTGACGCATTTTATCACGATGTCCGCGAAAATGTCATACGCAGTATTCTGGTTACCGCCATACAATCCGAATTGGCGATATTAGCGAACGAGAACCATATTGACAGTATCGAGAGAATGTCCGCTACGATGCTTTTTTGCGCGGTGAAGGACTCGCGCATGATATGCGGCCATATCGGAGACGGATTGATTGCGAAAGTATCTTTGTCGGGCATCGCTCCGGTTACGCTTCCACAGAACGGTGAAAACTCCGGGAGCACCTTTTTTATCACCTTCCCGGACGCTCAGGATTATCTTCGCCTGATCAAAACCACAACGGACGATGTGCATGCGATCGTATTGATGACGGA
>CAYGIB010000144.1:0-5567 GCA_964349735.1 uncultured Oscillospiraceae bacterium
GAGTTAAGATGGCATTTCCCGCCCCCAAAGGGACCAAGGACATTCTGCCGGACGAAGTGTCCGGATGGCAACAGGCGGAACGGATGTTTTCCGAAGTCTGTTCCGAGTACGGCTTTCGCGAGATTCGCATTCCGACCTTTGAGCATACCGAGGTATTCACAAGAGGTGTCGGCGGTTCGACGGATGTCGTGCGCAAGGAAATGTACACCTTCGAGGACAAAGGAGGGCGAAGCATGACGCTTCGTCCGGAAGGAACCGCAGGAGTCGTTCGAAGTTATATCGAGAACGGAATGTCATCCTTGCCCGCACCGGTCCGCCTCTTCTATATGATTAACGCATTTCGTTACGAAAAGATGCAAAAGGGTCGTTACCGCGAGTTTCACCAGTTCGGTGTCGAAGCATTCGGTGCCGGCGGACCGGACATTGACGCGGAAATCATCAGCCTCCTGGTCATGTTTTTCGAGCGGATGGGGATTCGGCAGACGCGTCTTTGCATCAACAGCATCGGATGCCCCGAATGCAGGACCGCTTACTATGAAGAGCTCCGGAAGTTCTTCTCGGACAAGCTGGACGGTATGTGCCCGGACTGCAACGAGCGGTATAAGCAGAATCCGATGCGCATCCTCGACTGCAAGGAGAGGCGCTGCGGAGTCTATACCGCCGCGGCACCCCGTCAACTTCAATACCTGTGCGCGGATTGCATGGCGCACTTCGAGGGCCTGAAGAGCTCGTTGGATGCACTGGGGATATCCTACTCGGTAGACCCCGGCATCGTTCGAGGACTCGACTACTATACTCGGACGGTGTTCGAGTTCATCTCCGATCACGTCGGTACGCAGGGAACCATCTGCGGCGGAGGGCGATACGATAAACTGGTGGAGATGATGGACGGACCGTCTGTTCCCGGTGTTGGCTTTGCGATGGGAGTGGAGCGTTTTCTTATGGAGCTTCAAGCCCGTGAAATCAGCCTGCGGGAGGAGATCCCCGTAAAGGTGTACATCGCAAATCTCACGGAGGATACCCGGCCGCGTTGTCGGGAGATGGCATACCGGATGCGCAGAAGCGGTATCGGTTGCGAGACTGATCTTGTCGGCAGAGGTTTCCGTGCGCAGATGAAATACGCGAATAAAGCCGGAATTCCTTTCGTTGCGGTAATCGGAACGGATGAGATGAGCACCGGAACATTTGCATTGAAGAAGATGAGCGACGGCGCAACCAAAGAGTTTTCCATGGATGGCGATGTAAGGGAATGGAAGACGTATATTTCGCAAATAAATTGACTATGGACGGGAGAAAGTTATGACGGAAACGATATTTGGACTCAAAAGAACCGTGCTGTGCGGGGACGTAAATATAGACGATGTGGGAACGCTTGTCACCGTGATGGGATGGTGCCACCATAACAGGGATCTGGGGGGCCTATACTTCATTACGCTTCGTGATCGTTCCGGAGAGATACAGCTGGTTATTACGCCGGAAAGCAGCGCGGAAATTCGTGAAAAGGCGTCTCGTGTTCGAAGCGAATTTGTACTGGCCTGTGTCGGAACGGTTCGAAAGAGAAGCGCTCCGAATCCTGCGATGAAAACCGGAGAACTGGAGGTGGAGGTTTCCGAACTGAGAATCCTCTCCGAGGCGTCGACCCCACCTTTTTACATCGAGGAAAACGTCACTGCCAACGAGGCGCTGCGGCTAAAGTACAGATATCTCGATTTAAGACGACCGGACATGCAAAAGAATATGATGCTTCGACACAGCATTGCCAAATGTGCCCGAGACTATTTCGACGGCAAAGGTTTTCTGGAAATTGAAACGCCGATGCTCGGGAAAAGCACACCGGAGGGTGCACGTGATTATCTGGTTCCCAGTCGCGTTAAGAACGGAAGCTTTTTTGCACTGCCTCAATCCCCTCAGCTCTACAAGCAACTCTTGATGCTTGCCGGATATGACCGTTATATGCAAATTGCAAAGTGCTTCCGGGACGAGGACTTACGGGCGGACCGACAGCCGGAATTCACACAGATCGATCTGGAGATGTCCTTCGTTGACAGCGATGATGTCATGCGTGTCACAGAAGGCTTCCTCGCCGAGGTTTTTCGAGAGGTTATGGGAATAGAAATCAAGCAGCCAATCCCGAGACTTACGTATGCGGAAGCATTGATGCGTTTCGGGTCCGACAAGCCGGATATCCGGTTCGGACTCGAGTTCGCTAACATCACGGAAATCGCCGGGCGGACGGAGTTTCCTCCGTTTCAACAAGCCATAGATAAAGGCGGAAGCGTCCGTGCAATCCGTGTTCCCGGAGGCGCATCGCTATCCAGAAAAGAAATCGAGGCATTCGGAGAGATCGCCAGGACCTATCGCGCCGGCGGTATCGCCTGGCTCATTCCGTCCGAACCGCCGAGGGGCTCGTTTATGAAATTTCTGACCCCCGAGACGATTACGGCCATTGCAGCTGAGTTGGAGGCGGGAAGTGAGGATTTGATCCTGATTGTGTCGGACACGGATAAGACGGTTTGTGATGCGCTCGGAGCGGTTCGCTGCGAAGCTGGCGCCAGGATGGGATTGATTGACGAGAATGTAATGGCTCCGCTGTGGATTACGGAATTTCCGCTTTTGGAGTATGATGAAGAGGAAGGTCGCTTTACGGCCAAACACCATCCTTTCACGAGCCCGATGCTCGAAGACCTGGATCTCCTGGACAGCGACCCGGCATCGGTACGATCCAATGCGTACGATATTGTTTTGAACGGTACCGAGCTCGGAGGAGGAAGTATCCGTATTCACGACCGGAGCCTCCAGAACAAGATGTTCTCGCTACTGGGCTTCACCGAGCAGCAGGCAACCGAGCAGTTCGGCTTCTTACTGGACGCTTTTCGCTTCGGTGCTCCACCGCACGGCGGTCTGGCATTCGGATTGGACAGGATGGTTATGCTCTTGGGCGGATGTAGTAGTATTCGTGACGTAATCGCCTTTCCGAAGGTGCAGAACTCTTCTGATCTGATGACGGAGGCCCCTGCACCGGTTGCAGAGAAGCAACTGGTTGAGCTGGGTATCGAGATTCGAAAGGAGCCGGGTGATGTTCCCCAAATCCTCTGAAGATATCAAAGAGAACGGACTTGATCCGGTCCGGGACACAAACGTTGAGATTGAACCTTCAGCCGATGGCGAGGTATCAAAGACGGAAGCTATTTCCCCTTCTGATCATGAAGAACAGACGGAAGCGTTTTTGCTTTCGGACAATGAAGACCAATCTGCAATTATTTCGTCTGTCGACGACGTCGAAACGGTCGACGGTCGCGTGGTACATATCGGAGACGACCATCAGGACATCATTATTCCGGACGGACCGAGCAAGCTGGAAGGTGAGGTTCTGCTTGTCCGAAGACCCGATACACAGGACAAGTCGGTGAACGCCGGCGTTAAGGTGAAGCGTGTAAAGGCTGACCGCAACGAGCGCTATGGAGAGGATGAACCTCACGGAGCCCTGTATTCTTTTCTGGATACGCTGAGGTTTATTAGCCTCGGCCTTCTGGTCGGGATACTCCTGGTTGTCTTTGTGGTTCAGCGCAACGATGTCTACGGCAGCTCAATGGAACCGACGCTCTACAACCGTGATGCTGTTTTCGTGGAGATGATCAGTGTTTATCTCGACAATTATAAGCGAGGAGATATTGTTACGATTGACGCGGAAGGCATGGAAGGCTATTATCACAAGGAAAACATCATCAAACGAATCATCGGGCTGCCCGGAGAGACGGTAACGATTGTCGATGGATTGGTTTATATTAACGGGAATCAATTAGTCGAACCATACCTCACAGAGGGAGTCATGACCTACGTTTCGGCGGAAGGCGAGGCGAAGGGTTACGATCAGGTAGTGCTCGGAACGGATGAGTACTTTTGCCTCGGCGATAACCGCGGAGCCAGTAACGACAGCCGGAGACTCGGACCGATTTCCGCCGAGAGAATCAAATCACATGTCATAGCCAGGATTTATCCTTTTGATACGATTGAATTATTTTAAAAAGAAGGCGATGCGGCGAATACTCATATGAGCAGACTGGATCGAATCAGAAACTTCAGTATCATTGCCCATATTGACCACGGAAAATCGACGCTGGCGGACCGGCTGATCGAGCACACGGGTGTTCTTTCGTCGCGTGAAATGCAGAGCCAGGTTCTTGATAATATGGATATTGAGCGTGAGCGCGGCATCACCATAAAAGCGCAGGCGACGCGCATGTTCTACAAGGCGAGCGACGGAGTCGAATACCAATTCAATCTCATTGACACTCCGGGACACGTCGACTTCAATTACGAGGTTTTAAGAAGCCTTCTGGCGTGCGACGGCGCGGTCCTGGTGGTCGATGCCGCTCAGGGCATCGAGGCGCAAACCCTTGCCAATGTTTTCCTGGCACTGGATGCAAACCTTGAGATACTTCCGGTAATCAACAAGATCGACTTACCTTCCGCACAGCCCGAAGAAGTGCGCAAGGAGATTGAAGACGTAATCGGACTTTCGGCGGTGAACGCACCCCTAATATCAGCAAAGAATGACGTCGGCATCGATCAGGTGCTCGAGGCTGTCGTGAAATATCTTCCCCCTCCGAAAGGAGATGACAAAGCTCCCCTGCAAGCGTTGATTTTCGATTCGAAATACGACTCCTATAAAGGAGTTATCGTTCATGTTCGCGTTGTGCACGGCCAGGTCAAGACCGGCGACCGCATCCGAATGATGCACACGGGAAAGGAATTTACCGTCGTCGAGCTCGGATATTTTCATCCGGGTGTGCTTGTCCCGACGGATACGATTCTGGCGGGCGAGGTTGGGTACATCTGTGCATCGATCAAGAACGTCCGCGACACAGCGCCCGGCGACACCGTCACCCACGCGGAACGCCCGGCCATGGAAGCACTTGCCGGATATAAGAAGATTCAGCAGATGGTTTTCTGCGGTCTCTATCCGACGGACGGCGCCAAATACCCGGATCTTCGCGATGCAATCGAAAAATTGCAGCTCAACGATGCAGCTCTCTCCTTCGAGCCCGAGACCTCTGCGGCCCTGGGATTTGGTTTTCGCTGCGGATTTCTGGGACTTCTGCACTACGAGGTCGTTCAAGAGCGCATCGAACGGGAGTTCAATCTCGATTTAATTTCGACTGCGCCCTCCGTTGTCTACAAGATTTTCAAGGTTAACGGCGAAGAACTTCGCATGGACAATCCGACCAATATGCCGGACCCTGCGGACATCGATTATATCGAGGAGCCGATCGTTAAGGCATCCATCATGATTCCGAAAGAATACGTCGGCAATATCATGGACCTCTGCCAGGATCGACGCGGCGAATACTTAAATATGGAGTACCTCGACGATAAGCGTGTCATCCTCCATTATCAGATGCCCCTTAACGAGATCATCTACGACTTTTTTGATGCGCTTAAATCCAGAACACGCGGCTACGGGTCTCTGGACTACGAAGTGGACGGCTACCGGAAATCAGACCTTGTCAAGCTCGACATCGTGCTCAACGGCGAAGGCGAGTTGCGTTCCTGCCCTGCGGATCTCT
>CAYGIB010000145.1:0-5547 GCA_964349735.1 uncultured Oscillospiraceae bacterium
CATTGTTTCCGCAGTAGTACTTGGCGGCTCATTCTTGTCCGGACTCTTGGTATTGGCAGGAATCCGTAAACTCAAGAATTCTGTACTCGGAGAGATTGTATCCGGGATTTCCCGCGAGCTTTCCGATTCGAACCGTTCCATCCTGGATGTTGACTTGACTCCACCATCCGAGCCCAAATCGGTTTCAGACATGTCCTCTGCGTTGATTCCCTCGATTGCAAAGGATTTTCCGGACCTTAATATCCGGCAGCTGATTTCCGCATGTGAGCATCTCTTAATCCTGACGCTTCGGGAAATCGGAGTAAGAAGCGGAGGATCCGACTCGGCTGAGCGGGCTCTGTTTTCGGACGGAACAGAGAACGAAGCGCTTCCGTTACCGGTGACGGGCGCTTATCGACAAACGATTCTTGACCGGGTTGAAGATCTTCGAAAACGAGGTAAGAGCGAGCATTTTTCGGGGATGAAGATTCACCGTACAGGTATTCGTTCATATGAGAAGACGGCCGGAACGCGAGAGATTACTTTTCAAACTGCTCTTGAATATTTTCATGTTATCAAGCAAAATGGAAATGTGGTTTCGGGTAACCCCAATGCACCGGAGCAAGCGCGTTACAGGATAAGTGTAATCTATGTGGTGGATGACAGTAAACTTCCGTTGCGCTACGGAAATGCAATCGGAATGGTTTGTCCGAACTGCGGGGCTGCAGCCAAGACCGTCGGATTCAGGCACTGCCTGTACTGCGGAGTGGAGCTTACACCAGTGGATGTCCGCCTTTGGCGGGTAGACAAGATAACGGAAGAATAACGAACAGGAGGCAACAAAATGGGACTGATCAAAGCAGCAATTCAATCGGTGGGGTCGACTCTTTCCGATCAATATCTGGAATTTTTTACTTGCGACTCGCTTGGCAAGGAAGTTCTTGTCAAGAAGGGCGCAAGGAAAATGTCAAGAGGAAGCAACAAGGGAGACGCTGAAGTTATTTCGAACGGCTCCAAGGTCGCGGTTCCGGAGGGAACGGCATTGCTGTTGGTTGATAACGGCGAGGTCACGGATTTTACCACTGAAGCAGGTATGTATACATGGGATGCCTCGTCGGCCCCTTCGTGCTTCGGCTCCAGCGGTTTTCTAGATGGCGCGAAGAAAGCGGCCGGAGATCTTTGGAATCGTATTAAATCAGGTGGCGAGATTCCAATGCAGCAACGCGTATACTTCGTGAATATGCTCGAGATTCTGGATAATAAATTCGGCACAGCTTCTCCGATTCCTTACGATGATCCGACATACCTCGGCATTTACATCCGACTCAACGGAACGTTCTCGTTCCGGATCGAGAACCCGGTGACTTTCTTCAAGGCCGTTGTCGGTAATGTCGCGGACGCGTATACCAGAAGCGAACTGATGGATCAAGTGAAGACGGAGTTTATGCTCAAGATTTCGGAATCGTTGAGCATGATGGGCTCCGGAGGCGATAATATTCAGTATAACCGAATTCAGCGTGAGCAAACCCGTTTAAGAGACTACATGAATCAAGTGCTCGACGACGAGTGGCTCGAAGGACGCGGAATGATAGTCGTGTCCGTCGCTATCGGGGGAATTACGCCCGATGACGAGTCAAGAAAGAGAATCGAAGGCTTCGACCGTGATATTCTCCTCGGAAAGAATCCCGGCATGCTGGCTGCCCGTGCGGTTGCCATGAATGCGGAGGCGCAGGTTGCAGCGGCCAGTAATGAAGGCGGAGCTATGACCGGACTGATGGGCATGGGAATGGTCGGAGCGATGAATTCCGGAATGATGGGTTCATCGACCGGTGCCGCATTTGACGTGATTAAGTCTCAGCAAGTTGCTGCGGCCGCTAATACTCCCGTTTCAGCAGCGGAGCCCGGATGGGCCTGCCCATGCGGATATGTCGGAAATACCGGCAAATTCTGCTCGGATTGCGGGAAGCCTCAACCCACCAAACAGACATGGGATTGCGAGTGCGGTGGCAAGGATAACAAAGGCAAGTTCTGTGCGGAATGCGGCAAATCCAAGCCGGCAGCGGCACCTGCACCCGAATGCAAGGAATGCGGATGGAAGGGCGAAGAGGGCGGCAAGGCTCTGAAGTTCTGTCCGGAATGCGGTAAGCCAATTAAGTAAGAGAATCTCTCGAACATCAGGCGGGGTTCTGAGGAGCCCCGCTTTTTTTGCACCAAAGGTTGACAATCGAGGCCGATAGTTTACAATTAGTGTGTTCAAAAGGAGAGTCGACTATGAACTGCGAAAAACCAAACTGTTCAAACACCGGCGAGATAAAGTCGCCAAGAGACAAGCGGAAAGAATATCTTCGCACAATGACACAGGTGCCGATATTTGCCGTTCTCATGGTCATCAGTGCAAGAATCGGAATTTCGGGCGCACCGATTCCTGTAACCCTGCAATTGCCGATGGCCATCCTCACGGGATTATTGATTGGACCGTGGAAAGGTGTCATGGCTCAAGGTCTCTACCTCCTGATGGGTCTTATCGGGTTGCCGGTTTTTTCCTCCGGTGGCGGAATTTCATATATTTTTATGCCGTCCTTCGGATTCCTCCTGGGGTTTCCGGTCAGTGCGTTTTGCGCAGGGTTATTTTCGCGTCTGATGACCGGGAAAAGCAAGTCTTCAGCAGGAGTCTATGCGGCGCTCGTCCTATCCTCCATCGCGGCGATTTGCGCCTGCTATCTGACCGGTGCCGGGTATATGTACCTGTTCGGAAGCTTCTTTAGCGGAGAGGCCGTCCGACGTATGACACTCAGGGAAGTAATGGCCGCAGCCGTTCTCCCGTTCCTATGGAAGGATCTGATAATGATGCTTCCGGTTGCCTTCATTGCGGGGCGTCTAAGAAAACTCAGGGTGCTTGGAAGTTAGAGGTCGTCACGGCCTTTTTTCGACGGAAGGAGCGTAACCCTCGCTTTATCCGGGAGAAAATGAGTACAGTATGATCTTTATTCGGCGAGAAGAGGAATGATTTGCATTCTAAAAAACACACGGATATAATCATCCTGAGCGAAAAACCATGGAGGGCAATAATGGCAAAGGTATCATTTGAGGACGACCTGTGTAAGGGATGCGGCATGTGTGTCGAGGTTTGTCCCAAGAAAATAATTCTTTTGGACCCGAATCGCCTGAATTCTAAGGGTTATCACCCTGCTTCCTGCATTGACCAGAGTAAGTGTATCGGTTGCACGTTTTGCGCGGTCCAATGCCCGGACTCGGTCATTACCGTTGAAAAGTGAGGAAGCGAATATGAGTAAACGTATTTTAATGAAGGGAAACGAAGTCATCGCCGAAGCGGCCATCCGCGCCGGTTGCAGGTATTATTTCGGTTATCCGATTACTCCGCAGACAGAAATTATGAATTATATGGCCCTAACCATGAACAAAGCCGGCGGCACCTTTGTGCAGGCTGAAAGTGAGGTCGCCGCGATCAATATGGTCTACGGTGCTTCTGCGGCCGGAGGGCGGGTTCTTACATCGTCTTCATCCCCGGGAATCAGCTTGAAGCAAGAGGGCTTTTCGTATATTGCCGGAGCCGAGCTGCCTGCGGTCGTAGTTAACATCGTCCGCGGCGGGCCGGGACTTGGCGGAATTCTGCCCGCGCAGGGAGATTATTTTCAGGCGACCAAGGGCGGAGGTCACGGAGACTACCGGAATATCGTCATCGCGCCAGCTTCTATTCAGGAGCTCTATGAGATGACCGTTGAGGCATTTAACCTGGCAGACAAGTACCGTATGCTCGTCATGATTTTGGGCGACGGAACGCTCGGACAGATGATGGAGCCGGTTTCTTTTCGCGAAAAGGAGCCGATTAACATACCGGAAAAGCCATGGGCACTTACAGGCCGAAAGGGCAGGCAGGAGCATAATACCATCCAATCGATATACATCAACCCAGACGATCTGGAAGCCAAGAATATTGAACTTCAGGAAAAGTATAAGGTCGTAAGCAAGGATGATGTGCGCTATGAGGAATTGAACACCGAAGGCGCGGAGATCATTATCGTAGCGTTCGGGACCTGCAGTCGGATTTGCAGAAACGTCATCCGTCAGGCGGCAGAGCTCGGTATTTCCGTCGGAATGATTCGACCGGTGACCTTATGGCCGTTCCCGACGGAAGTGATCGCGGCTTCGGCGGACAAGCCCGAGACCAGAGCTTTCTTGGACATCGAACTGAACGCAGGCCAGATGGTCGAGGATGTTCGATTGGCGGTGAACGGTAAAAAGCCGGTGCATTTCTACGGTCGGATGGGCGGTAATTTGCCCGGACAACAGGAAATTCTGGATCAAATCAAGGAGATCCACGGGAGAGGTAAATAGATGGCGATTGTTTTTGAAAAAACCAAAGGGCTTACGGAAAAGCCGTTTCATTACTGTCCCGGATGCACGCACGGAACCATTCATCGGATTATTGCCGAGGTGATGTGCGAGCTGAACATAATCGAGGATACCATCGGTGTCTCGAGCGTTGGGTGCACCTATAACAACTACGAGTATTTTGCCTGCGACATGATCCAGGCAGCGCACGGGAGAGCCCCGGCCGTCGCGACGGGCATCAAGAGGGTTCATCCGGAAAACATGGTGTTTACATACCAGGGCGACGGGGATCTGGCCTCGATCGGTACGGCGGAAATCGTTCACGCGGCGGCAAGGGGCGAGAAAATATGCGCGTTTTTTGTCAACAATGCGGTGTACGGAATGACAAGCGGCCAGATGGCGCCGACGACGCTTCTGGGGCAGGTGACGACCACATCGCCGTTCGGTCGCGACGCGAACGTACAGGGCTACCCCATCAATATGAGCGAAATGCTCGCGACACTTCAGGGCGCCGTCTATGTCGAGCGCGTAACCGTCATTGACTTTAAGAGTATTCAGCAGGCCAAGAAGGCGATTGCCAAGGCATTTGCGGTGCAACAACAAAGACTCGGCTTTGCCTTTGTCGAATTCCTTTCGACCTGTCCGACGAACTGGGGAAAAGAGCCGGTCGAATCGCTTCAGTGGATTCGAGACAATATGATTCCTCAATATCCGCTCGGCGTTTTCAAAGGGAAGGATCTGGAGGTTTAACATATGATTGATTATTCCATCATTCTGGCCGGTTTTGGAGGGCAGGGAATCCTCTCTGCAGGAAGAATGGTCGCCGAGGCGGCTCTTCAGGAGGGACGCGAAGTTTCATGGTTCCCGTCTTACGGCCCGGAGATGCGCGGCGGAACGGCCAATTGTTCCGTCGTTATTTCCGACGAGGCCATCGGATCTCCGGTCATAAACGACGCAGACGTCCTGATTGCTTTGAATCAGCCGTCTCTCGAGAAATTCAAAGTAAGCGTCAAGAGCGGCGGAATCATCATCATTGATTCCTCCCTGATCAAATCGGCAGCGGCTCCGGACGGTGTCCGTTTCTATCCGATTGAGGCTTCGACGATAGCAAGCGAGCTCGGAAATATGGCGTATGCACCGATTGTCCTTCTGGGCTGTCTGTCGGCCGCTTCGAATTGCTTTTTGAGAGAGTCCTTTGAAAAGGCTCTTCGCGAC
>CAYGIB010000146.1:0-5533 GCA_964349735.1 uncultured Oscillospiraceae bacterium
AGACATTCCTTTCCGGACTTAAGGAGCGCGGGCTTACAGATGTCAGAATGGTGATTTCAGATGCTCACAAAGCGATACGCAAATCGGTAGCAGAAGTTTATCCGGAAGCCGCTTGGCAACGATGTCAGGCCCACTTTCAGCGAAACATCTTGGATATAACTCCAAACAAATACAAAGAGGCTCTGGCTATTGAATTAAGGCGAATGTTTGATTCGACTTCAGTCGATGAAGCACGACACATTAAAGAAGAAATAATCGCCGAATATGAGGACGTAGCAGGGAAAGCAATGGAGATCCTTGAAACAGGATTCGAGGAATCAATGACTGCCAGGTGCTTACCAAATTATCTGCAGATAAAGCTAAGGACGACAAACCTTCTGGAACGCCTTAATCGCGAATTGAAACGAAGATCTGATGTGATACAGGTATTTCCAAATCCTGAATCCGTCCGAAGGCTCATGGGCGCTGTTACGATTGAGATGAACAATAGTTACATGGATGGAAACTGCATGTTTGCAGAAAAGACTCTGGACATGCTCCGGGTTGATGTATTCCCGAAACTGAGACTCGTTGCGCTAGAGCAGTTGGCACTGATAAGGGCAGCATAGGTAAGACTGATATTATGCAGGTTTTGAATTTACACACAAAATTGGACTTGACCTCTGTTTTGGCGCGAGATACCGGCAAGATGGAGCGTTTCCGGCTGTTTTGCCGGTATTTTTCGCCTCGGGAGACCTCTGTTTTGGCGCGAGATACCGGCAAGATGCAACGTTTCTGGCTGTTTTGCCGGTATTTTTCGCCTCGAGAGGCCTCTGCTTTGGCTCGAAATACCGGCAAGATGGAGTGTTTCCGACTGTTTTGACGGTATTCTTGGGTTCGAAAGCTTCAGTGGGCCTCTGCTTTGGTAAAATTTCGATATATATGGAACTCCTGTGTGTGCTTCACGGAAATAGGTGAAGAGCCGAATGATAATGAGTATGGTGCCGGGTCGTGTTGTGTCGTATACTGAATAATAATCTACTTTCTTTGTGATCATTTCTAAAATTTATGTTTAGGGGGATTCTCTTATGAAAGATGCGAATCATACACGGTTATTTCAGTATAAGGTTGCCTGGGGAATCATTGCACTTTCCTTTGTTGTGGTCTGGATCCTTCCGTTCATCGGAAATTTTTCCGGACAAGCCCGCGGATCGGCAGAGAGTCTTGCTGTCTTGCGGGATTATTCACGCTATCAATGGTATGTCATTGCATTGTTTGGCCTTGTTTCATTTGCTTATGCCCAGGAAGTGGCAAAGAAAAACTGGTCCGCCATATTCGCCGGATTGACCTTTGTTTTAGTCAATTTGTTTAATGAATTATGGAACGGACTTATTTTTACATTTACAGGCGGATATTCCGCATACTGGATGCTTGCTTATCCGTCTGCATATAATCCGCTTATTGGGTGGTGTGTAGAGATCATATGTTGTTTCCTGTTGTTCGGTTTGGTGATCACAAAAGGAATTCCGGAAGACAAAAACAAGAAGTTTTTTGGTTTTTTAAACAATCGAATTGTGATCGCTTTTATCTGGGCTACCACTGCGGTTGTGCTTGAGATAATTCTTAATTCCTTTGGCGCCTTGATATGGAATTACTGGTGGTGGAGCACGCGCTTTCCTTTATTTCTCCTTATTCTTGCGTATTATCCTTTTGCGCTGGCCGCCTATTTTGTCTATGATATGAACGACACGAAAAAGCAGGCTGCGTTTACGGCAATTCTCGGGGGAATTCTTATCGGCGCTTATGTGATTCTCACATTATCAGGCCTTGTTTAATGAAACCGAAGTCAATGGCAGAGGAGCAATAATTGAAAGCGGTGGGAAAATGCATAGAATTTTAATTCGCCTGGCATCTCTACTAATAGCCTTTGCGATGATTACGGGACTTACATCATGTTCATTTTTGGATAATATTTTTGCAAAGCGTGGCAAAGGGTTTATTGTTTACTCAATGCAAACCGGGAACAAGAAGGGCGATGAGAAAAACTATGAGCTATACATCATGGATGCGGACGGAAAAAAGCCAAAACGGCTGACATATACGGACGATATTAACGAAGGTGCACCATCGCTTTCTTCGGACGGTTCAAAAATTGTATTTGTTTGTCAACTCAAGGATAAAGAATATCTTTACGACTTCAAAAACGGTGGAGGGTCTTTGAGTGTGATGGACATTTACGGAGAGAACCGGCAGGATTTTTCACATATGGGATATTCTCCGTGCTTTTCTGAGGATAACTCACGAATTTACCTTTATTGCGGTAAATCATTCAAGTCTTTCAGCGTTGACGGAACAGACGAAAAAGTGCTCATGACCAGTCAGCTTAGTAATATCGATCCGAATCGTTTTTTGGTGACGGAAAAAGGATATGTTTTTCTTTCTGAGGATGAGGGACTATATCAATTATATTCAGTAAATTATGACGGGAGCGACTTCCGTCCGATCACTGATTTTGAAGAGGGAATTTTTGGATTGATCAGCATTTCTCCGGACCGGAAAAGTATTATTATCCAAACGAGTGGCGATAAATATCGCGAGCATCCGGACAGAGGGTTGTATCTGATCAATTTGCAAAGTTTGGAGAGAATTCGACTGACCGATTCAAATGGCTATATCCAACAACCTGTTTTTTCACCGGACGGTTCAACCGTTTATTATCCCAAGTTTACGACGGAGGGATTGTTCATCTGCGCGATCAATACGGACGGAACATCGGATCGAGTGGTAACGAAGATCACATCCGTTCACTATGCCGGCATTTGTGTTTTTTCTAACGACGGGAAACAGATCTGGTTTATATCAGATCAAAAACTCTTCCGCTGTGACGCGGACGGGTCAAATCTCAAGGAGCTCACGGAAGAAAAAACACTCCATCCTAACTATACGTGGATCGATTCTTGAATAAATACGACCTAATTCCTGAAAACGAACCTGTAAGGGATGGCGTCTGATTTTGCCGATTCCCGATTTAGTGATTCTAAATGTAATTTGGGTTGCGCGAGCCTTCCCTGTTGTTCTTCTATGGATCATAATATAAGAGCAAACGGGAATCGGGCAGAGAATTTTTCGAGCGACCGGCAAAAGAGCAATAGTTGATTTATATGGAAAACGTGAAAAATGAATACTCATCACTACAAAAATGCCCATAATACGTTCACGATCTTCCACTGATCGCTTATTCGGCAAAGATGAACATAATCCACAAAATTGTTCGATATCACTTTTGCCGACGCGATATTCTGCCGGGCATCGATCCACTTAATATCCAGAACCCGATGATCGCCGTTGGAGCCGCCGTACTGCGGAACAAGATCCAGAAGAGAAGAGAGGGTGAATTCGTCAATTTTATCCGGATTTTCAGAATTGATACTCCGTTTTGCCAGATCCGGATGCAGTCCTCTCTTAAGCCGGTCGATGTCCTTGTCATACCACCCCTCAACATAATCCAGTAATGGTTTTTCCAGATCACTTTTCATGGGTTCGGTCCGCTTTTCGGGTGCCTCTCCATAAAAATCCCAGAGAACATTGATGATTTTCCATGAGCCTTTCGTATTAACGAGGTGGATATAGTCAATATATTCGTTGCTTACAACCTTGGCTGTGGCGATGTTGCCTACCGAATCAAATAGTTCGATATCCAGCCTTCTTTCCTTTCCTTTAACACCGCCGTATATCGGAAGTGCTTCCAGGAGTGAGCTTATGTTTTTCGAAATGATTCCGTTGGGCGCTTCGGCATCCGGATGCCGTTTGGCCAAAAGAGTGTGTAATCCCTGAGTCATGCGGGCACTGTCTTTGTCGTACCATCCCAAAATGTAATCATGTATTGCCTTTTCCACTTCATACTCCTTCGTGATGTACATATGTATTTGATTATGAGCAGCGAAAACAAATAAAGGTAAAGGAAAATGTTGAATCCATTACTTATTATTTTACACTATTTTTATGTTGCATAATTGGGATTACAAGAGCCAGCCGGAAATGAGATCTTTTCTCGAACAGTGCGAGCAGATGGGGCTGCGTATTGTGACCCTTCATACCAGCGGGCATGCCGATGAGGCGGCGATACAAAGACTCATCGATACCGTTCATCCTACGACGATTCTTCCGGTGCATACGGAGAATCCGGGGTGGTTCGGGTGATTGTGAAAATATTCCCGGAGAATAATATTATGTGAGGAATCTTTGAAAATGAAGTAAAATAACAGCAACGACGTATGCACAGAGCGACGTGGATGGGATGAGTAACTGATATGGGGAGTGATTCTGATAAGTAAAATATCCATTCGTTTTTTTGATGATAAAGAAGTACGTGCTGTTTGGGACGATGAAAGATCCAAATGGTGGTTTTCTGCGCTGGACATTATTGGTGTTTTACGTGGCGAGGACAACTATGCGAAAAACAGAAATTACTGGAAATATTTAAAAGCGAAACTTAGTAAAGAAAACAACGAGTTGGTTAGTGTCACTAACCAACTTAAACTGCCTGCTTCCGACGGGAAGAAATATCTGGCTTGACCTTATTCTGAAAAGAAATCTGAAATTCTGTGTGGACTGGAGCAAAATTGACAAAAAGGCTTATCTCGACGCAATGAAAAAGAGCGTTTCGGATTCTTCGCAAATTAAGGCGCTCTTACCAAACGCCTTGACAGATAAAATAAACGACCGCGAAATGTTTATGAAAGGCGTGGATTATTCCTACTATTACGAACAGGAAAATGAAATAACGGAAGGGGAAAGTGAATAATATTAAATTCAGGCGGCCGCCTTTTCATGATGATGTGGCGGAAGCGTATTATGGATGATAATAAAATAATTCACTCTATCCCACCATTGCATCACGCATCTACTCGGAGGATTATCACATGTTTGGGAAGGCTATGCGATTCGGGGCATTGATGTTTGTGTTTACTTTTATTCTCGGAAGTTTATCTGCTTGTAAGGGACCGGCTTCATCTGATGATGAAGATCAGTGGAGTTTGCCGACCGCAACGACAACTGAGTTTTCCGATATTGTCGAATACGGTCAACTAACGGTTTGGTCTTATTCCGATGAAATTAAGGTTATGACCCATGTCTTTATGGATTACAATCCTTATGTTGAAGTCGATTATGTTGAGTTTTCTACGATGGATGAGTTATACCAACAAAGTGTTCTTGCGGCAGCAGGTACGATAGATTGTCCGGATGTAATCGTGATGGATTCCGCTTTCGTTAAGGAATTTGTCGACAGTGACATACTGTATGACCTTTCTGATCTCAAGCCTCATGCGGATGTATACCGTAGTTACGCAAACACCATCGAAGTCGGAACGAATTTTGAGACCGGCGAGATCCGTGCTTATTCTTATCAGAATACTCCCGGCGCTGTTTTCTATCGAAGAAGCCTCGCAAGGGAATATTTCGGGACCGATGATCCTTCTGAGATTCAGAAGTTGATGTCGTGAGTATTCCGGCCAATCAAGACAGGGTATCCAGAGCGAGTAAGACACCCCAA
>CAYGIB010000147.1:0-5524 GCA_964349735.1 uncultured Oscillospiraceae bacterium
CCTCGGTGTATCCGAGGATACCCTTGAACTCATTCTCGGAAGCGGCCTTCATCACGGCCTTGATCTCGTCGTAGGTTGCGCCTTTCTCGAGACGAACCGTCAAATCGACAACGGAGACATCCGCGGTCGGAACACGGAAGGCCATACCGGTCAACTTGCCGTTGAGCTCGGGAATAACCTTACCGACGGCCTTTGCGGCACCGGTGGAGGAAGGGATGATGTTAAACGCAGCACCGCGTCCGCCTCTCCAGTCCTTCTTGGAAGGGCCGTCAACGGTCTTCTGGGTAGCGGTCGTAGCGTGAACGGTGGTCATGAGACCCTCGACGATTCCGAACTTATCATTGAGAATCTTGGCGACGGGAGCCAGGCAGTTGGTCGTGCATGAAGCGTTGGAAACAACCTTCATATCCTTGGTGTACTTCTGCTCATTGACGCCCACGACAAACATCGGGGTGTCGTCCTTGGCCGGAGCGGTAATGAGAACCTTCTTGGCTCCGCCGACAAAGTGCGCTTCGCACTTATCGGTTGTGGTGTAAATACCGGTCGCCTCGATGATGTAATCGGCGCCGACTGACTTCCAATCAATGTCCTTGGCTTCCATGCATGCGAAGACCTTGATCTTCTTGCCTTCGACGGTGATGGAATCTTCACCGGTCTCGATGGAACCCTTAAATCTGCCGTGCACGGTGTCATAACGAAGCATGTACCCCATATAATCCGGATCGATGAACGGGTCGTTGATTCCGACCACTTCGATGTTGGGATTCGCAACGATCACGCGTAAAACCAGGCGTCCGATACGTCCGAAACCGTTAATTCCTACCTTAATAGCCATATCTATTCCTCCTACCAATTCCCTGAGCCCAGGGTAATAACTTCGTAACGGTGCCTTGCACCATGAAAATTCTACCTTAAAAGGATAAGGATTACAACCGAAAAACGCCCGTCTCAAACCAAAAATAAGCGGCACTGTGCGGCCGTTTCTCTACTTTTTGACGATAGATAAGCGGGGAGTCGCCCCATATGCTTGTACGGAGCGGTTCATCACGCTCCGGTCAAACGTTTGTGGGCTTCCGCTCTCTTTATTGAAATCCCCTGTTCGGCAAATTTCTCTTCGAATTCGGTTCGGATATTTTCTTCATTCCACGGACTCCGGTGCAAATCCCGGGTTGCGTTGCGCACGTCCAGGCCGACCGCCTTAAACTCGTCCAAAGAAAACTCGAAAAGCCGTTCATCGTCCGTTTTGAAATGAATGTCGCCGCCGGGTGTTAGCAGCAGCTTGTAGGTTTCGAGATACTCCCGATATGTTAGCCTGCGCTTCGGCTTGTTTTTACGGGACCAGGGATCGCAGAAGTTGACGTATATTCGGTCGACCTCTCCGGGGGCGAAATAATTTTTAAGCAAGAGCACATCGGCGGGGAGAAAAAACAGATTGGTCAAGCCTTCATCACAGGCCGTCTCGATCGCGGCAAGGATGACCGATTCCTCCTTTTCGAGCGCAACGAAGCAAACATCCGGGTTCCTGCGGGCGGTTTCGATGGCGAACCGTCCTTTCCCGCAACCCAATTCGAGATACAAGGGGCAATCGTCCGTCACGCCGCAAGCCTGCCTCCAGCTTCCCCGGTTCGCGACCGGAACCTCAAACCAATACGCGGAACACGCGCGCATCCGTGCGGATATGTTTTTCTTTTTCCGTAGTCTGGTCATGCATTATTCTCTCATTCAAACAGAGTTGAAATGTCTCTAAACTTCTGTGTGACTCATTATGAGGGCGGTAATCCGGTCGTACCCGTCGTTATGTCGATCGAGTCGGGCATAACTCGGCCGTTTTCCTTCGCCCGAGAAGTACGATATGATTCGGTACCCGAGCTTATCACGAAAAAAAGCAGGGCGATTCATCGGGTGGACGATAACGTATTGCTGTAGCGGGTGTTCGGATGCCTTTCCGTCGAGGACTGCGCAGACGTGGTCAACAAATTCGTCCGAGCAGACGAAATCCGCCACGTCGGAATAATTATGCTTGCGCTTTTCGAGGAGCTTTGCCGGAGTAAAGTTATCCGGAAAGGATTTGAAATCCGCCTCTCTCCCGGGTATCCAGGTAAGGATGTGGTGCAATTCATCCGAGCCGCAGAGTGCAAAAGAATGAATGAAGTCCGGATCCTCTCTTTTGGCAATGACGATCATGAGGACTCCGGCAATTCCGGCTGCCGCCGACAGGGTCGAAAAAACAAAAAGGACAGGCCCCCGATCACCCATCGAAAAAATGAACAAAATCAAGGCACTCAGCAACGAAAAGAGGACTGCGGCAATCCCGTAGTCTCTAAGCTTTGGATTCACCATCCAATTTCTCGGCAATCGAAAAACACGAACCTTCATCCCTTACCTCTATACGCTGCCTTTCTCTTGAATCAGCGATTCGGCAATCGCCACGGTTTCCATCGCGTCCCTTCCATAGAAGTCCGCGCCGATACCGCGCGCGACGTCCCCGGTCAGCACGGCGCCGCCGACAATAATCGGGCAAATGCCCGGAATGCCCTTAAGTGCTTCGATGGTCTTCTTCATGGTAGTAACCGTCGTCGTCATCAGAGCCGAGAGACCGATCAGTTTCGGCTTATATTCAAGAGCGGCTGAAACTACTTTGCTCGCGGGAACATCCTTACCCAAATCGATAACTGTGAATCCGTAGCTCTCCAGGACGACCTTCACGATATTCTTGCCGATATCGTGAATATCTCCCTCGACCGTCGCGAGCAGAACGGGTCCCTTCCCTTCGGATTTCCCTTCGGAGACGATGCGCTCATTCAAGACTCCGAAGGCTGTTTTGGCGGTCTCTGCGGCGGAAATCAGCTGAGGCAGGAATATTGTTCCCTTCTCATAGAGGTCGCCGACCGCCCGAAGCGCCGGAATCAGCTGATCATTGATGATGGAAAGCGGCCGGGTATGTGCCAGTTCGCGCTCAACGGCGGGTGCGATGATGTCTTTTCGACCGGAACGGACCAGTGCGCCGATTGAATGCTCATTTGAAGAATTGCCGGATGAGGCGCTGACATCGTCGCCTCTGCCACCAGCGGATAGATTCATATCTATGTATGAACCATGAACGGCGGCGGTGATGTCTCCGGAATGCCGACGCACATAGTCCGTGCTGTCGCGGTCCTTTGCGGAAAGCACTTCATATGCGTCAATGACACCCATGAGCTCGCGATCCAGAGGATTAATGATCGGAACATTGAGTCCGGCGTAGAGTGCCATGCCCAAAAATGTCTTGTTGATAAGAGGTCTGTTCGGTAGTCCGAAGGATATGTTGCTGACCCCAAGAATCGTATATACGCCGAGGTCCTCGCGTACGCGGCGAACCGCCTCGAGTGTCTGCAAGGCTCCCTCCTGCTGGGCGGATGCGGTCAGTACGAGGCAGTCGACGATGATGTCGGATTTATCGATTCCGTACGATGCGGCGGTCTCGATGATTCTTTTGGCGATCGCGACACGGCCGTCCGCGGAATCCGGAATGCCGTTCTCATCGACCGTAAGCGCGATGATGACTCCGCCGTATTTTCGGGCGATCGGGAAAACGCTCTCCATAACGCTCTTTTTACCGTTGACGGAGTTGATCAGAGGTTTTCCGTTATAGATGCGGCAAGCCCTCTCGAGCACCTCCGGGTCGGAGCTGTCAATCTGGAGCGGGAGGCGGATGATTTCCTGAAGACCGCGAATGACCTCGGTCATTGTTCGGGCTTCGTCGATACCGGGTACGCCGACGTTGACATCCAATACGTGGGCTCCGGCTTTCTCCTGCGCGATGGCCTCGGAGAACACCTCGTCGAGGCGGTGATTGGCAAGCGCCTCCTTGAGTTTCTTCTTGCCGGTCGGATTCAATCGCTCCCCGCATACGACCGTTCTTTCGCCGATTCGGACGCAATCCGTCGAACCGCACACACGCGTCTCCGGCGCATTTATTCGGGGGGCAAAGGGCGTGTCCCGGAGCTTCGCAAGGCAGGCGCGGATATATTCGGGGGTCGTGCCGCAGCAGCCGCCGAATGCACTGATTCCGGACTCGACAAAGCCCCGGATATATAAGGCGAATTCTTCGACGGTGACGTTATAGCGCGTCTTCCCGTCCGTATATACGGGGAGCCCCGCATTGGGCTCGACGATGACCGGCTTACGCGCGACGGAAAGAATCTTTTCGACGACCGGCACGAGCTCCCTGGGACCCAGCGAGCAATTGACGCCGAGTCCGTCGACACCCAGCCCCTCCAATAACGTAACCGCCGCCTCCGGGGTGGTTCCGGTTAAGGTTCTTCCGTTCCCGTCATAGGTCATGCAAGCAAGAACCGGAAGATCCGAATGCTCCTTGACCGCCAGAACCGCCGCCTTGATTTCATAGGGGTCGCTCATTGTCTCAATGAGGACGCCGTCGACCGAATCCTTTACAAGGTCGACCTGCTCGGCAAACGCCTCGTATGCGTCTTCAAATGAAAGGGTACCGATCGGCGCCAGGAGCTGTCCCAACGGCCCGATATTAAAAAACAAGAAGCTTTCCTTGTCGAGTCCTTCCCGTTCACAGCGCAGGCGTTCCCGCTCGATGGCCGCCCGGCCGTTCCGGACCGCGGCTTCAATCACCTCGCGAACGGAATATTTACTGTCCTCCAGGTGGAAGCGGTTACTTCCCAGTGTATTGGTCAGGATGCACGATGCGCCGCTGATTAGATATTCCGCATGAATATCGACAATCCAATCCGGGTGATCGATATTACATTCCTCCGGCAGTTCTCCGGGCAGACTTCCGCGCGCATGAAGCTGCGAGCCCATGGCACCGTCAAAGATCAGGAGCTCTTGCCCGAGCTTGTTTAGAAATCTTTGCCTGGTTTTGTATCGTTCGTCGCGTAGCATACCGTCCCCCTCTTTCGGAAATCACAATGCTCGAAAAGCGCGCACCCCTTACAGCTTCGTTTCTCTTTCCCTCCGCCGATTCCGACAATCCCGGTAATGGACTTCTGCGGAATCATCATAAGCGACTGAGTCAAGGTCATTCCGATGCGCTTTTGCGTCTCCAGGACCCGGACTATCTGCTTTTGCATCGTAAGCGGCACGTCGCCGTAGCCGGGGCTGAATCGAAAGGTATACGTTTCAAAAGGAAGCGCCTCTTGAAGTTCGTCGCAGACCCGTTCGACCAGAGCGCTCGCCGCGGCGTCCATAAGCACCAGACGCGCGGCATCGGTTCTTGCATAATAACGCAAACGGCGGTCGAGCGAAAGCCCGAGCGTCGCCGCGAGGATCAAAACGTCATGGGAGTCGATCAGGAGCTCTTTTAAATCCGGATAATTGAGACTGAGATCCGCGGGGACGGACAGAATATTTTCTTCTCGCGACAAGGGAAACACGCGGTGCACCGTCTTGGGTTCAGATGCCTCAATGACCTCGGTAATCGCATCGTCGATGCGCCGGTCTTCCTCTTCGGAGAGGCTTTGACCGTTATAACCGAGATAATTCATCGTTTCCTTCTTGATGTTCACGAAGGGAC
>CAYGIB010000148.1:0-5518 GCA_964349735.1 uncultured Oscillospiraceae bacterium
GATTTACTGAAGGCCGGTTGCTCGACGGCAGCGGGAAGCATGCAATTCGGCTGGATTCTTTTTCTTTTATTTGCTGCAGTCTCGGCGGCGCTCTCCCTTGCGATGTCCGGCGTCGAGAAGTCCGCAGAGACTGTTTTCAAGATGATGGCGTTTATTTCCGTTGGAGCGGTTGCAATCATCACAATCTACATGTTTGCATCCGGCCTGCCTGCAATCGTAGACATCGGTTTCAAGGATTTTATTTTCGGATCGAAGTGGTCTCCCGTTGCCGAGGATCCGAGGTTCGGCATTCTCAATATGATCCTCGCATCGCTGATCGGCTGTGCAGGGGCGATTCTGATCGGTGTCCCGATTGGCTTGCTTACGGCGGTTTTTCTATCGGAAATCGCACCGGAGGGAGTCGCTCGTATTATTCGCCCCGCCGTGGATCTCCTTGCCGGTATCCCCTCGGTCATATACGGCTTCTGGGGTATGAAGGTGTTGGTTCCGTTTATTCGCAAATTTTTTACCGGACTCGGATATAATTCGACGGGCTCGGGACTTGCGGCTGTCATTATTATTCTTTCCATTATGATCCTGCCAACGATTATCCGGGTCGCGGAAACCGCGCTACGGAGCGTACCGGCCTCGTATACAGAAGCGGCTCTCGCACTGGGAAACACAAAAATATCAACCATTTTTTCCGTCCAGATTCCCGCTGCGAAATCCGGTATTCTGGCCGGAGTCATTCTTGGGGTCGGACGAGCAATCGGCGAGACGATGGCCGTCATAATGGTTGCCGGAAACATCGTTCAGTTTCCGACATTGTTCTCATCCGTGCGACCGATGACGGCGGGAATCGCATTTGAAATGGGTTATGCGGAAGCGGGATTGCATCGGCAGGCGCTGTTTGCGATCGGGTTGGTCCTTTTTGTCTTTATTATGATTGTAAACATAACCTTTTCCTATATATCCGGAAAGGGGGCGAAAACAGGTGATTGACAAGAAAAGAAAAGACGCCCTGCTCGGGCTTCTTATTTGGCTGAGTGCACTAATCACCGTTCTTATTCTTTTGGGCATTATCGGATACATCCTGTACCACGGACTCCCGAACATGAATTTTCGATTTCTGACATCCGAATACTCGGCCGCCAAAAACGGCAGCAAAGGAATTCTTCCGATGATGATCAACACGGTATACGTGGTGGTTCTGACGCTTATTCTTGCCGTTCCGATTTGTATCGGGGGAGCAATCTATATGACCCAATACGCTCGTCAGGGAAGAATGGTCCGGACCATTCGATTTGCTACAGAGGTTCTTTCCGGAATTCCTTCGGTCATATACGGACTCTTCGGATATGCGGTTTTTGTCGTCCTGTTCCAGCTGAAACTGTCGATTATTTCGGGAAGCTTGACAATGATGATTTGTATCCTTCCGATTATTATAAGGACCACAGAGGAGTCACTTCTGGCGGTCCCGGAAACATATCGAGAAGGCGGGCTGGCGCTGGGAGCCGGAAAATTGCGCGTGACGATGGGCATCGTCCTTCCTTGTGCGCTTCCCGGAATCCGGACCGGTGTCGTACTCGCTATAGGAAGAATTGTCGGGGAAACGGCCGCTCTGCTTTTTACGGTCGGTGTCTCCGGAAACTATCTGCCGAAGGGCGATAATATTTTCAGCGCGCTGTTCGGGCACATTTTCGAGCAGGGAAACACCCTTGCCCTTCACCTGTACAACTCCGCGATGAACGGCAAAGATCCGCCCGCTGTTCCCTTTGCGTCAGCGGCAGCTTTATTGATTCTGGTTTTTCTGATTAACCGCATTGCGGTTCTGGCAAGTAGAGACATCAAGAGGGCTCGGGTGAAATAGATGAATAGTCGACCGGAAGAGGAGAACAAAGATGACAGATGTTAAAATTGAGCTCGAGGCACTGAATGTCTATTACGGAGAAATTCAGGCGCTGAAAAATGTGAACCTGAAGCTTCGTCCCAACGAAATTACATCCTTTATCGGACCATCGGGGTGCGGAAAGACGACATGCATTAAAACGATCAATCGAATGAACGATTTAATTTTCAGTTTCCGCCACGAGGGCAGGATTCTGATTGACAGAGAGGATATCTACGCAAAAAACAGCGACGTGACGCTTCTGCGAAAAAGGGCAGGGATGGTTTTCCAGAAACCGAACCCTTTTCCGATGAGCATCTACGACAACATCGCATACGGACCGAGGGTGCACGGGGTTAAAAAGAAGAAAGAACTCGACGAAATCGTCGAAAAGTCTCTTCGTGATGCGGCGGTCTGGGATGAGGTGAAGGATCGCTTAAAGGGATCCGCACTTGGAATTTCCGGCGGACAACAACAGAGACTATGTATCGCAAGAGCACTTGCGGTTGAGCCGGACATACTTCTGATGGACGAGCCGACATCGGCATTGGATCCGATATCTACGGTTAAAATCGAGGACTTGATGTATGAATTAAAGAAAAATTACACGGTCGTCATCGTGACGCACAACATGCAGCAGGCGGTTCGCATTTCGGATCGGACTGCATTCTTTCTCATGGGCGAGGTCATGGAGGACGGACCGACCATGGAGATTTTCAATAACCCGAAGAACAAGAAGACAGAGGAATACGTGACCGGCCGCTTCGGCTGATTAGAAGGAGGCTAAAATGTCGGTAGTAAGAGAAGAATTCAGGAACGAACTGATTCACATTCACGAGCAGATTATTCGCATGGGGGCAATGACGCTCTCGGCAATCACCGACGCAGTGGACGCACTGGTCGAAATGGATGCGGATAAGGCTCAGAGGGTTATGGATAACGATGACTTGATTGACAATATGGAGCGCGATATCGATCGCGCGTGCGTTGAAATGATTATTCGACAGCAGCCGGTGGCGGCGGATCTGCGTGATGCGATATCCACGTTAAAGCTGATTATGGACTTGGAACGCATCGCTGACCACGCGGGCGACATTGGTGAAAAGGTGATCAACCTCGCTTCATTTAACACAGATATTGTCATTCCTGCGGATATCATCCGGATGTCGGACTACTCGAAAATGATGATCAAATCGGCGCTTGAGGCGTATGTGTCCAAAAACGAAGAAATCGCCTCCGCCGTCGTCCATATGGACGACAAGGTCGATGCATTGTATGTTAAAATTAAAGAGTATTTAATCAAAAGGATGCGTCAGGATCCGGACTCGATTGAAATCCTGACTGAGCTATTACTGATTTGCAAGTATTTTGAACGCATCTCCGACCATGCGCAGAACGTGGCGGAGTGGGTGATTTTCTTTATAAAGGGCAGGAGGCCCGTGGAAGAATGATGTCTGCGCGCAGAGTGGTTATCGTCGAAGACGATGCGTCAATCGCCGAACTTATAGAATATAATCTTGCCGGTGAAGGTTACGCAGTCAGCGTTTTTCGCTCCGGACGGATACTCATCGACAATCTTCCCGGGTTGGGCGATGTTTGCCTTTTCATCTTGGATATTATGCTTCCGGGAATGGATGGATTTGAAATCTGTGCCTGGCTCCGGGCCCGAAAAGAATATGCGGTGACGCCGGTGATGATGCTGACAGCCAGAGGAAGCGAGGCGGACAAAGTCAAAGGGCTCAATGTCGGTGCGGATGACTATGTTACTAAGCCCTTCGGAATTCGCGAATTTCTGGCCAGAGTCGCCGCCCAGATTCGCAGGTTTGAGGCGACTTGTTCGGTACCCGTTACGGGGGAGAATGAAAAGAGATTCGAAGACAGGTCTTCTTCAGATACAGCGAGAAATCTAACTCCTGCCTCAGATTCTGTGGAAGGAACAGCCCTCACACCGGAGCTTTTCGGGAGCGAGGCAAAGGCTGCGCGCGATATTTTGCATGCCGGACCGATTGCACTCGACGACGTCCGCCATCGAGTCTATGTGGAGGGCGAAGAGATTGAGATGACGAACCGGGAATATGAGCTCCTGAAATTCTTGATGAGTCATCGGGGCGTCGCATTTTCGAGGGACAATCTCCTCAATAGCGTCTGGGGTTATGAGTATATCGGGGAAACCAGAACGGTGGATGTACACATTCGCCAGCTTCGGAAGAAGCTCGAAAAGGACGGCGCGCATCCGGAATACATCGAAACGGTGCGCGGTCGGGGTTACCGCTTCAGTGAATAGACGGATGCCGCTTCAATGCTTTCGGAGTGTGTATGATTAAGAAATTTCAGGCTTTTATCTTCTTTGTCGTTTTGCTTTCGATTCTCATTACCGGTGCTTTCGGCGTTTATTTCCTGTCGGAATACGCAGAGAATACCAACCGTCAGCTGCTCATTTCCGCCAGTCTGTTTTTCGAGAAGGAAACGGCGGAAGGAGCGGCCTTCGAGGAGGCCGGTAAAGATTGCATCGATATCTTTTCGAGGTCTACCGGTGACGTACGAATCACGGTGATTGATCGGAGCGGAAAGGTGCTTTATGACACCGCCGAGGACGCTGAAATAATGGACAATCACCTGGATCGAGCCGAGGTCTTTTCCGCTATTGAATCAGGTGAAACAGCCTATGAGAAGAGGTACAGCCGGACGATCGGAGTGGACATGCTCTACATGGCCAAATTCGACGAGGCGTCTGACACAGTTATCCGGATTTCGATGCCGCTCGTCGAGTATGAGCGGGGGGTAAGGAGCATGCAAGGTGCTTTTCTGGCGGTGATTGTATTGACGGTCATTGCGCTTTCGGTCTTCGGTTATTTCTATTCTCAAAGGATCACGAGGCCTTTGAGAGAGCTCAAGAGGGCGGCCGAATCGCTTTCTGCATCGGATTATTCCGCCCGCATCACGACAACCGGACCGGACGAGATCGGAGCCTTATCTGCGGCGTTTAATGAGATGGTGGAGCGCCTTGAGCGCGATATGCGCGAGCTTGAGGAAAAGAACAGCCGGTTGGCCGTGCTCCAGGACATGAAGGCGGAATTTGCAGCAAACGTCAGCCACGAACTCAAGACGCCGCTTACTTCAATCCGCGGATTTATCGATACGCTTCGCAACACAGAAAATATCGACCCGGCCGTTCAGCGGCGCTTCTTGGAAATTGTCGACATTGAGGCTCAACGGCTTCATCAGTTGATTAACGATGTGCTTCAACTATCTGAAATTGAGCGCCTCGAGACGGACCCCGACTCCGAAAGGTTTGATATCAATCAATTGATTATTGACACAATGAATATGCTTCGGGAGAAGGCAACAGATCGCAACGTTGAGCTGATTTGGACAGAAGGCGAGCCCTTGCCGGTTCTGGCTTCGAGATTTCGAATGAAGCAGATTCTCATTAACCTTCTGGACAACGCCATCAATTACAACCGCGAAGGCGGCACCGTATGGATTAAAGCGGTTCGCGAACCCGACCGTATGATATCAATTTCGATTCGTGACACCGGAGAAGGGATTGCGGAGGAGCATTTACCGCGCATTTTCGAGCGGTTTTACCGGGTGGACAAGAGTCACTCCAGAGAACTCGGCGGAACCGGGCTCGGATTGTCGATTGTTAAG
>CAYGIB010000149.1:0-5482 GCA_964349735.1 uncultured Oscillospiraceae bacterium
AACGAGAATATATCCCGTTATCGGGCCGAATCAGTTGACTCTCGATGTTCGTCGCGAAGAAGAATGGATCGGAGCCGACAAACTGATTGTTTCTATTCTGCCGATACTCGGACCCGCTGAAAACATACGGTCTTCCGGCCTCCATTATCCGATCGACGGATTCTCGATGGCTCCAGGCATCTCTTTGGGCGTAAGCAATCGACCCGCAGAAGGCGCGCGGGAGTTTACCGTAACCCTTGCCTCGGGGGTGCTCCTGGTCATCGTGACATCGGAGGATTATTTACAGAGTCCGTAATTTCTTCCCATCATACGGAACGCCTGTTCGGACGCAAGAATCGTCTTTTCGGAAACACAGAATGCCAGGCGGAAGTACCCCGGGCATGAAAAAGCCGAGCCCGGAACGACCAGCAGACGCTCCTCGGCACACTTCTTCGAAAACTCCTTGTCGTCCTCCGGGGCCCGTACAAAAAGATAGAAAGCCCCGGCCGGCTTCTCTAAAGAAAACCCGGCACCGGATACGACATCGTACAAGAGGTTTCTGCGTCTCTCATAGCTGCCGATATCCACCCTCGCGCGGATGGAAGCCTCTATGACCTTCTGGAACAGCGCCGGTGCATTGACGCTTCCGAGAATTCGATTGGCGAGAACAACGGCCTTAGTCAACAGATCATAATCCTCATGATGCGGACTTACGGCGGAGTAGCCGATGCGCTCTCCGGGAAGGGATAGGGATTTGCTCCATGAGTAGCAGATGATGAGATTCTGAATAGCGTTCATCGTAGCCGGCACGGATTTGCCGTCGTACACGAGCTCGCGGTAGGGCTCGTCGGAAATGATATGAATCACCTGATCCTGACGCAAGAGCAGATCGTTCAAGGCCCGGAGCACATCCTCGGAATATACGGTTCCGCTCGGATTGTTGGGAGAATTGATAATAATCGCTTTGGTCTTCGGGCCGATGGCTGCTTGAATCCACCCGAGATTCGGCTGAAAAGTATCCGGCTCGGTGGGAACGATGACCGCAACGCCGCAATGGTTCTCGACGTAATTAACGTACTCCATGAAAAAGGGTGCAAGGAGAATAACCTCGTCTCCCGGGTCGAGAATGGCCTTAAGCACCGCATTCATCGCTCCCGCTGCTCCAACGGTCATACAGATGGCATCCGGGGGCACGGTTAACCGGTCCGTCGACAGGGACAGAGCAACGGCGGTTCGGGTCGACAAATATCCGCTGTTCGACATATATCCGTGCATACCCTGCTCCGGCGACGCGGTCAGAGAGCACAAGGATCGAAAAACCTCCTCAGGCGGTTCGAGATCGGGATTACCGATCGAAAAATCATACACATTATCCTCGCCGTAGATTTCCTTGAGTCGTTTTCCTTCCTCAAACATCTTGCGAATCATCGATCCGGACTGAATATTAGCGGACATTTTCTTGGAAATCATGGGAAACCTCCGTTATAGTTGATTATGAAGCACATTATAACACGATTATTTTGATGATTCGACGTTGACAACACGGGCACAAACGTGTAATATGGCACCGTTACAGCAAGAAGAAGCGTCCGCTTCTCACCTCAAGCGATGCAAAGAGGTTCACGAGGAATTAACCGGTGTTTGCCGGTTGGCGTGGAGCGGATGATTCGCTCCATTTTTTATTTTCCGGAGGGGGTGTATTCATATCGCAAGACAATCAGGCGGACAGTTAACCAACGATGCCATTCGATTCAGGGAAATCAGATTGATTGAGTCGAATGGGGACATGGTCGGTGTCGTACCGATTGATGAAGCCAGGAAGAGAGCTGCAGACCAGGATTTGGATCTCGTATTGATTGCCAATAACCCGGAGAATCCGGTGTGTAGGATTATGGATTACGGCAAGTTCCTTTTCGAGAAGTCCAAGAAGGAAAAGGAAGCCCGTAGAAACCAGAAGGTCACCGAGATCAAGGAAATCGGAATGAAGCTGACAACCGAGGATCACGACCTGTTTGTCAAAGTAAAGAATGCATGCCGGTTTCTGGAAGATGGGGATCGCGTCAAGGTTTTAATCAAGTACCGCGGACGCGAGATGGCATACCAGTCTCAGGGTTACGCCGTCATGGAGAAGTTCGCCAAGGCCTGCGAAGAGCTGGGCCAGATTGAAAAGCCGCCTAAGGTTGAGGGAAGGAACATGGTGATGTTTCTTGCCCCCAAGAAGGACTGATAATAAGGAGGAAGCAGCAAATGCCTAAGCAGAAAACACACAGTTCATCCAAGAAACGGTACAAAGTCACCGGAACGGGGAAGATCCTCCGCTCACAGGCTTTTCGCCGCCATATTCTGAGCAAGAGACCGACCAAGAGAATGCGCCATCTGCGCGGCAGTGTGGTTGTATCTCGTGCCGACGTTAAAGTCATCCGGCAGTTAATCCCTTACAAATAATCTCAAGAAGAAACGAAGACCGGTCCGAGAGATACGGACGCACATATAGACATTAGGAGGATAATCTCATGACCAGAATAAAGAGAGGGATTCGCGTCCGGGCGCGGCATGCCAAGATACTCAAACAGGCAAAGGGATATTTCGGACATAAAAGCAAGCTCTTTAAGGTTGCGAATCAGCAGGTCCTGAAGTCCGGCAATTATGCGTATCGCGACAGAAGAAATAAGAAGCGCGATTTCAGAAAACTCTGGATTCAGCGGATCAATGCAGCGGCTCGCTTGAACGGGCTTTCCTACAGCCGTTTCATGAACGGGTTGAAGAAAGCGGAAATCGGATTGGATCGCAAGATCCTTTCGGACATCGCCATCACCGATCCCAAGGGTTTTTCGGTTCTTTGCGAGCAGGCCAAGGCCGTTCAGTAAATCCGTGGACGACGAAGTCATCCTGTCAAGCAGACAGAATCCGCGCATGAAATATTTCCGTTCCTTACACGACCGGAAGACGGCACAGCGTGAGGGTGTTGTGGTGGTTGAAGGCGTTCGCTTGTGCGAGGAAGCCTTCGGCTCCGGGCTTGTACCGCTGATGCTGGTATATACGATCAACCGGAAAGCGCTTGTTTCGGAATGGAGCGAGCGTTTTGCGTTTCCGGATCGTACCGAGCGAATTGCCGTATCGGTCGAACTGATGGATCAGGCGCTCTTAACGGTCAATCCACAAGGTGTTGCAGCCGTGGTCGTTGCGCCGAAACAAATCGGCTCCATACCGGTACACGGCGATGATTTGTACCTTGTCGCCGACGGAATTTCAGACCCCGGAAACCTCGGCACAATGATTCGTACGGCGGATGCGCTTGCTTTTTCGGCTGTTATCCTTTCCGAGGACAGCGTTGATCCTTTTAATGAGAAGGCAATCCGGGCATCCATGGGGTCCTGTTTTCATGTCCCGATTGTCCGCTCCGGATCAATCGGTGAGATATGCTTGATAATTAAACGGATGGGTGTACAATTGATTGCATCACATTTATCGGGAGAAACGGTGGAAACCGCTCGATTTCGCTTTCCGGCAGCCTTAGTGATCGGCAATGAGGCGAGGGGAATTGGCGAGGAATGCCGCCGGGAATGTGATATCATGGTCAAAATACCGATGCCGGGCGCGGCAGAGTCTTTAAACGCCGCCTCGGCTTGTGCGATTTTATCGTATATCCTTGCCCGGACAAAGGCGCAAGGCAGTTAGACGGTTTCGGAGGTAGGTTGTGCAAATTATCGTTTTGGGGGCCTCAAGAGCGGGATTAGCCCTGGTTAAGCGTTTGATTGCGAAGGAGCATGAGGTGGTTCTGGTTGATCCGGAGGCATCCTCTATTGTGGAAATGCTCAAGTTGAAAGTTGTTTTCGTCGACGGCGTAATTATCGACCTCGACGTTTTGCGTGAGGCCGGAGTCGAGATCGCAGACGCTGTCTGCGCGGTCAGCGAGAATGAGAATCAGAACCTCATGGCGTCTCAGATTGCCAAGGAGATGTTCCGGGTAAAGCACGTCATTACCCGAGTTTTTGATACGGACGATTACCGACTTTTCGACGGTGGCGGGTTTGTAACGATTTCCTCTCCCGAATTGACTGTTGATGCGTTCATCCGGGTGTTGGGTGAAGAAGTGACAGAGAAGAAGGTCGGATTTTGCGAGCAGAATGTACTGGGTCATATGATCAGCTTCAATCTGATTGAACCGTCCGATGATTTAATCGGCAGTAAGATCCGGGAGCTGGAAGATACGGACGGGAGACATGTTTTCGGAGTGATTCGTCACGAGCATCTGCAACTTGCCATTCCCGGAATGCGAATTGAAAAGGGGGATAAGCTCATTTTAGCAACCGAAAAGCTCAAATGAGTCATAAGATATGAAAATCGTAATTGTCGGCGGCGGCAAGGTAGCATTTTACCTAATCAAGGAGTTCGTGCAGGATCATGATGTTGTCATTATCGAGCAGAATGAGAAGGCCGCCAACCGTATCGCAAACCAGCTGTCTGCCGAAGTCATATACGGAGACGGGTCCATATACTCGGTTCTGGCCCCTGCGTGCGAAGGTGCGAAAATGATTGTCGCATTGACCGGGAAGGATGAGACCAATCTGATTGCCTGTCAGATTGCAAAGCGGCATTGCGGGGTTCCCATTGCCATCTCCCGGGTCAACAATCCGAGAAACCTTGAGGTCATGAAGCGCTTCGGGGTGGATAAGTCGTATTCCGGAACCAAGATTCTTGCGGAGATGATCGAGCAGGAGATAGACTACGAAGGACTTCGAATTGTGCATCGCATCCAGGAATCCGATTATATATTGGTCGAGTTTGTCTTGTCTGCAAAGTCCAGGGCTTGTGAAAAGTCATTAGCAGATTATTCGTTTCCGTCCGGAGCCAAGGTCGTTGTCATGACCACCAGCGCAGGCGAGATGATTACGCCTCGAGGCGACACGGTGATGCATGCCGGCGAGCTGATGGTTCTGGTCTGCTCCAGAAAGAGCATCGAACATATCTGGAAAGAGATGGTCCGCCCGTAAATGCTGATTCGCAAACGCAGAACGCAGGAGTTTTTTAAGTGGTTGCTGGCAAAGCCGGCGCGGATGATTATGACGAGCTTTTTGCTCGTAGACATCATTGGCTTTTTTCTGTTGCTGTTACCGATTGCATCGGCTGACGGACGCAGTGTCGGAGTCGCCGACGCCCTTTTTACAACCGTATCGGCCACATGCGTGACGGGTCTCGTTGTATCTGATACCGCCACGACATTTTCGACGTTCGGCCGCGCGGTGATTATTGCGCTCATTCAGATCGGCGGCCTCGGATTGGTCACCATTTCAACCTTTTTTATCAGTCTGGTTCGAAGGAAAGTCGGCTTGCGGACTCGCGTTCTGGCACAGGAGAGCTCAGGCAGCTTTTCTTTTCTCGAATTGCCGGCACTGCTTCGATCGATTATCCTTCTTACTTTCGTTTTTGAGTTTTCGGGCTTTATTCTGTTCGCCACACAATTTGTTCCGATATTCGGATGGGAGCCCGGATTGGCTAAGGC
>CAYGIB010000150.1:0-5452 GCA_964349735.1 uncultured Oscillospiraceae bacterium
GCAATGAAGGGACGCTCCGGATTCGCAAGGGACTTGCCCATGATCTCGAGCTCTTTCTGAATCAGGTAGCCCGAAGCGCTCGGAAGGAAATTGGCCAATCCGGCCGTGGAAGCGTGGGCGCGATGCGCCGTTCCGAAAGCGTCGTTTACATAAAGTTCTGCGAGCGATGCGAGTGCCGCCGCGAACGCAGGGTCATTCTTGGACTCCTCCTTGTGGAAGCGAACATTTTCAAGCATCAGGATTTCGCCGTCTTTAAGCGCCGCGGCCTTAGCTTTAGCATCCTCGCCGATTACGTCTTCCGCCTGAATCACCGGCTGCCCCAGAAGCTCTGAGAGACGCTGCGAGGCAGGTTTCATCGAAAAGGCCGGCTCCGGTCCGCCCTTCGGACGTCCAAGGTGCGAAACCAGGATTACCTTTGCCTTGTTGTCCACCAGATACTTGATGGTCGGCAGTGCGCCCTTGATGCGCTTGTCGTCTGTAATTGCTCCGGTCTTCTTGTCCTGAGGGACGTTAAAGTCGACGCGGACGATTACTCTCTTGCCGGTCACGTTCAGGTCTTCGACATTCTTCTTCGGAACCATTGCCATAGTGCTCACACTCCTCAATCATTTACTCCCTTGCGGGAGGTATTCAAACGGAAAAAAACCGATTCGCCGGAAGTTCCGACCAATCAAGCCATATTATTATACAGAGAAACCCCCATAGTTTCAATGACAACCGGTGTGTGACGGCTTGAAGAAATCGGCGCAATTTGCGACTCCTGAATTGTGCAATATCACCTTAACAACCGCGAAATTCACCCATCATTGACGATAGCCGCAAGGGGGCACCGATCTTTTTTTCGTTGTTGACAAACACCCAAAATGGCGATACTATTTTCTGGTGCTTAAACGCCGGGCGTTTGGGGCACAATAATAATTAAGAAAGTGAGGTGAGCGGTTCATGCGAAAGCAAGCAAGTGGATTTCAAAGATTTAATACTGCCAAAGGTTCTGCATTAATTAACGCATCCGGCAATGTGACCGTTTTTGCATATATGTATGCCGCTCCACCGATGTCTTCTTAACTGGGTGAACCGATGATGAATCATCGTCCCGGAGGGCATCACCCGACGGGACTTTTTTATTCCCTGTCCCGCCGTCGAACAATAGGACGCACCGCTTATCTTCCGGTTGACGAAAAGCGTTGCAGATTAAGGAAAGCCGCAGAGGCGGCGGGTGAGAAAAGTGAGTCCGATCCAAAGATTTAAGAAATTTCTCTTCCCGGGGAAGGACCGGGAATTTAATGGAAAACTGTTCAAACTAACCATTCCGATGGCGTTACAGCAGTTGATGATGACTTGCGTATTCCTTTTCGATACAATCATCGTCAGCGGCTTGGGTGACGAGTACTTAGGCGCATCCGGGCAAGCCGGACATTTTACCTTCCTGATGTGGAGCGGTCTTTTCGCGATATCCGGAGCAGGTTCGATCTATGCCGCTCAATATTGGGGTAAAGACAAGGATATCACCGGCGTTCGCAAGGCCTTCACCACAACACTCATTTTCGGCGGTATCATTGCGATTCCCTTCTTCATTGCCGCCTTCTTCTTCCGGGACAATCTGATGCTCATCCTGTCTCAGGATAACCGAACACGTGAGCTCGGCTCCGATTACCTGTCGATCGTCAGCTTTGCGTATTTGTTTTGGTTCATCACGGCCATGTTCTGCAGCGTTCTTCGCTCCGTGGGTATCACACGAATTCCAATGATTGCATCCGGAGTCGCCATCGTAATCAACGTCGTGATGGACAGCCTGATCGTGTATGGCTTCCTGGGCTTTCCGCGCCTGGAGATCAAGGGTGCGGCGCTCTCGACGGTCGTCGGATCCCTTGTGGAGCTCATCCTTCTGATCATTCTCACCAGAAAAACAAAGGCTCCGATTACTCTGTCGCGAAAAGATTTTATCCGTCCCGATAAGGTGCTTCTCTCCAAGTTTACGAAAGCGGCTCTCCCGATGATGGCCAAGGACCAGCTGTGGGCACTCGGCGTAACGGTATACAGCATTTGCTTCACGCGCCTCGGTGTCGCGCAAACCGCTGCTTATAATGCATACTCGAATATCGCTGAGTTTATGAACATCGCCTTTTACTCAATTGGAAGCTCGGGCGGGATCATGATCGGGCATGTTCTCGGTACCGGGGACATCGAAAAGGCAAAGGGTTATGCCTGGCGTCTGCTTCGCCTCATCCTGGTTTCCGGGCTGATACTCTGCCCGGTATTTATCCTCCTGAGCAATGTTTTCCTGCTTCCGTTTCCGAATTTATCTCCGGAAGCAATTGGGTACGCGCATCAGGCTTTGATTATTATTTCTCTTGTCATATGGGCGCGCGGAATTAACTTTACAAACATGAACGGTATCCTAAGATCGGGCGGCGACATCGTCGGGGCAGCGGTGATTGATATCGGGATGTTATGGTTCTTCGGAGTGCCGCTCGCTCTGGTCGTCAGCCTGTGGCTCGGTCTTCCTTTCTGGGCAATGATGGCTGTCATCGCGGCCGAAGAGGTCGTCAAGGCAGGCATAAGCATCGCGCGTGTTCGAACCTACAAGTGGGCGAAGAAGTTGGTATAATCAACGGCTTCGGCACGCTGTCCCAGACGCGAGAAGCGGACTTCTAATACTCTCCCGCATGCGAGAAGCGGGCTGCGGAAAATTCCGCAGCCCGCCAATCATTTCAGTACGTACCCTCAGCCTTGAGAAAGGAGCTCCTGCATTGCTTCGATTGCGGTCTGCATTTCAAAAATCCGCTGCGGATTTTCGGGAATAAAACGGTTAATCTGACCGCCGGCCTCGATGAGCTCAATCGACTTTCCGTAATTGAGTTTGAGTCCGCGCAAGCGCTCAACCGGAAAAACCTTTACGACCGGTTCATAAACCCTCTGCTCATCACCATATTTGCATTTCTTCGGCCTGCCCTTCTTGTATTCAACTCCCAGTTCAACCGGGCACTGCGTGCCGGAGTACTCCGCCCGTCCGTCCTTTATGGTTAGCTCACCGCTTCCGACCTCCCGGAAAACGTACTCATCGAGGGGCAAAAACAGGCGAACCTTTTCGTTGATGCAAAAGTCTTCTTTCATGACCCTTGCCCGCATTCGATCCTTCTCCCAATTCACCCATTGATGCATATCGGGGAAGGCCTTGTCTCCTTCGCCCTCGGGTCGAAAAAAGCCGGTCGGTTCCATACGGACGCGATTACCGCAAGAGGAGCAAATCAACATGTCCTTATCCGCGGACATGACATTATCCTTTTCGCATCTCGGACAAGCATGGGCGACGTTCTGCGCACCGGAAGCAATTGCTTTATTCTTAAATGCGAGAGGATGTTCGGCAAACCACTCGTACTCGCTGTACTGAAGCTGTTCCAGCAAATACTCCTGAATTTCTTCGACACTCATTTCCTGAACACGCTCGGCCGTGAGAACCGATATGATTTCGGCGGTGATACGTCCTCTTCGAAAACCGCTCTTGCTCCAACGCGGCCAGGTCATATACGCACCGTGCGTAACCATGACGGCGATGGCGCTATCGGTTTTCTTAATCATCCGGGCGAGCGCGTCGTCAAAATGAATAGAGTGGCCATCCACCAGACGCGTTGCCTCCGGAAAAATGCCCAGTGTTCCGCCTCGTTTCAAGGCGGTCAACATTCCCTTGACCGCTTTGGAATCCGAACGGAACTGGGTCTTGGGTATTGCACCGCCTCCGGTAAAAAGCGGTCCGAGAAATCGATTCCGGAAAAGAAACGATCCTGCGACATAATTTATTTTCCGCCCGAAAAGAAGGGCTGCCATAATAATCGGATCCAAAAAGGACGGGTGATTTCCGACGCATACCAGGGGTCCTTTCATCCGAACCACCTCTATATTGCGGCGAATCTTGAACCCGAACACCAAGCGGGAGAGACTCACCACAATTCCCAATCCGATAAAATGATAAAGGAAAGCATTCGGAACGCCTCCCAGGCCGTTTTCTTTTTTGTCTGGCATAGTTGATCTCCGATCTGAATGCCGGTCACAAAAAAGGCGGTGAATCTTCAATGATTCTCGCTTTTTGCGACACAATTTGATAACATCTGTTTCGTATTATACAGTAGTGTCGCATGTTTGGCACGCGACGCCTGTGTATGCACTCAAATCCCCATTCCCCGGAGGTCTGATGCCCTGATGGCAAAATTCTGTTTCTACTGCGGTCAAGAGCTTGCACCCGGCGAGAAATGTAAGTGCCGATGCACGAACGGTACCGACTCGCCGACGAATACGAAACGGCGGAAAAGCAGTTCGGATTCCCGAACGACCGGTAGCGGTGACTCCGCCAAGGCCGGGAAATCCGATTCATCATCCGGCCCCCGTATCCGCAAAACCCCCAAAGATAGGACTTCTCGTCCGGTCTTTCGTTTACGGACGTTCACGGACCAGCTCCGCACGCTATTTCCAACCTTTTCGAGCGGGGCCATGTCTTGCGCCGGATATATTCTCCGGCCCGCCACCAAAATCCGTCAGGAATCGCTGCGCGCCAAACGCCCCTTTTCGCTCATCAATATCGCTGTATTTTCTTTATTGACCGGCCTTCTTGCCGTGTTGCTCATATACTCCGGTTCCCGATTGTTTAGCGGAATGATGGACTCGATTATCGGGGAGGCGGCGCGGGAATACTGTGCAAATCATCCGGCGGTGGCATTCGGTGCGCTGACGGGTTTAACGTTGGTTTTCGTATTGATTCTCACGCTGGGATTCTATATCTCCTCCCGTTTCGGCAACCGTAAGCCGACCTTCCGTAAAACCCTCGACTTGGTTTCAGTCTCTCTGATTTATGTCCAGATTCCGGAGTTCATCCTCCTCGTGTCCATTCTGTTGGGCGGTCGCAGTTCGGTATCAATTCTGTTCATCTGTCTGATTCTCATGGGGCTGGCGCAGCTTCTGGCTTTTCGCAACGCACTGGGACTCTCGGAGGATACTATTTTCCTGATGATTCTGTTTGCCTATGTGGTGACCTATCTGATCGGAAAGCTAATGCTTTTTATTCTGATTACCATATTTTTCCCAACTTGAAAGATAAAAAGCCGGCCGGAGCAGCTCCGACCGGCTATTCGTATCAATATCTTCGGTTATTCGCGCGTGCCGGCATCCGACCCGTTTGATTTCATGGTTTTCCGCGATGCCTTGGGCTTGCGGAAGACGGTAATATCTCCATCCTTCTCGTCGATTTCGGCAATATCACCGACTTGAACCTGCCGGTCCAGAATGGCCTGAGAGAATTTATCCTCCACGAGCGATTGAATCACGCGCTTCAGAGGTCTCGCTCCGTACTGCGGATCGTAGCCCTTCTTAGCGAGGAGTTCTTTGGCTGCCTTCGTCATCTCAATGCGAATCCCCATCTCGGAAATTCGGGACGACAGATTTTGCGTCAACAGGTCGACGA
>CAYGIB010000151.1:0-5430 GCA_964349735.1 uncultured Oscillospiraceae bacterium
GCGTCAGCCGGCTGTGCAAAACGGCCAGTCCGTCCGGAAAACGCTCTTTGACCCATCGAATCATTTGCGGCGTAAGGGAGATTTCCGGAACCAGAAAGATGACACTTCCGCCCTCGGATACAATCCGGCGGGCACACTTCAAGTATACCTCCGTTTTCCCGCTACCGGTCACTCCGAACAAGAGGCACTCGTTCGGAGCCTCGTCGGACAAGATGAAATCGACTGCCTTTTGCTGACTTTCCGTGAGTGTCGGAAAATCCGTCTCCTCCGGCCACTCCTCTTCTTCTTCGACAGGCAGGTCGGCCGCGCATGCCTTCCGGTTCACAATCTCGATGAGGCCCTTTTCGCGAAGCGATTGAACCGGTGATCGGGAAACGGAAAGTGCGCTCATAATCTCGGATACCGGCACTTCCTTGCTGTCGAGAAGCATTTCCAGCACGCGAATCTGCGCGAGGCTTCCCAGCTCGTTTTCGGCCAAAACCGATACTGCCTTTTCTTCGTCGGAAATGCATGCGACTTGCCGCGTCTTATCCTTATGTTCCGCGACGGCGGACGGAACCATGAGACGTATCGCGTCGCCGTGCGTGCAGGTGTACCGGTTTCGAATCTTTGAAATCAGCTGAATCTGATCGCCATGAAGAACGGGGAATGGATCGATCATCCCGGTAATGGATTTCAAAGAGTCCCCAAACTCGCTCTTTTCGCCGACCGAGAGGACCAGGGCTGTTTCGGTCCGGTTCCCGCCCGCGAAAGGGACGCGAACATACTGCCCCGGCTGAATGCTTTTCTCGCACTCCTCCGGGACGATATAATCAAATTCGCGATCGGTGCGGCGCACGCAGTCGCGCAAAACGACTCTGGCAATCATGAAGACCTCCTTCTTTCATTGTCTCACAGCAAGGAAAAAAGGTCTATCTGAACCGACTCGGGCAGAGAATCGAGTATGCCGGACGCGGCGAGCTTTTCGAGCGCCGCAGGGCCGATTCCGCTCCGGACTTGAAGCTCCTCGCGGGTGGCAAAGGGCTTTTCATCACGCGCAGAGCAAATCGCCTGAGCCATCGCCGCGCTGATCGACGTAATCGCGTTAATCGGCGGGAGAATTCTCCCGCTTCCTATCTTGATGAAGCGCTCAGCCTGCGAGTGTTCGAGGTCGAAGGATACAAATTCGATTCCTCTTGCGTACATTTCTTCAATGAGCTCGTATATGTAGTACTGGGCCTTCTCGGTCTGCTTGCGAGACGAATAGCCCTCGTGAAGCTCCTTTCTTCGGCTTCTCACCCGATCGATTCCGCGACACATCGTGTCACCGTCGAATTCGTCTGCACGTATCGAGAAAAAAGCACAGTAGTATTCCTCGGGATAATAGACTTTGAACCAGGCGATGCGCAGCGAAGAAATCGCATACGCCGCTGCGTGCGCCTTAGGAAACATATATTTGATAATTTTTAAGGATTCAATGTACCATTCCGGTACACCATGCTCTTTCATCGATGCTTCCTGATCGGGTAATAGTCCTCTGCCCTTACGGACTCGCTCCATGATGTCAAATGCTTCCTTATTCGATATGCCCTGCTGAATCAATGTGGTCATGATACTGTCGCGGCAGCCGATTACGTTTTCGAGCGTGCATATCTGCTTGCGTATCAAGTCCTGTGCGTTCCCTTTCCAGACGTCGGTTCCGTGCGAAAGGCCCATCAGCTGAACCAGATCGAAAAACTTCGACGGCTTCGTCTCCGCAATCATATCACGGGCCATAAAGGTGCCCATCTCCGAGAGGCCCAAGGTCGCCGCCGTTTTATAGTTCTCGTCCTGAATACCGAGTGCGTCCAAGGAGACGAACAGAGACATCACACGAGGATCCGGTATCGGAATCGTTCGTACATCGACACCGGTTAAGTCACTGAGCATCCGAAGAACCGTCGGATCGTAATGTCCGAGAATGTCGAGCTTCAGGATGGTGTCGTGCATCGCATTGAAGTCGAAGTGCGTCGTAATGACACCGGCGTCCGCTTTGTTGGCCGGATGCTGAATCGGGGTAAACTCAAAGACGTCCATCTCCTTGGGAACGACGACGATTCCGCCCGGATGCTGCCCGGTCGTACGCTTGACGCCGATTAAGCCCCTGGATCTTCTTCGCAGCTCCGCGCGGTTGATGCCCTCCGTCCTTTGTTCGCAGATCTTATTGACCACGGCAATCGCGTTCTTGTCGGCAAAGCACCCGATTGTTCCTGCGCGAAAGGTATGGCTCGTTCCGAACAGCTCCTCGACGTAACGGTGCGCTCTCGATTGATATTCGCTCGAAAAATTCAAATCGATGTCCGGCTGCTTATCTCCGTAAAAACCGAGAAATGTCTCGAACGGAATTTCCTGGCCGTCGCGAACCATGTCCGACCCGCAAAACGGACAGTCCTTTTGCGGCAGATCGTAGCCCGATCCGTAGAATCCGGTGGTGTCGAATTCGGAATAGGCGCACCCGGGACAGCGATAGTGCGGCGGCAGAGGGTTTACCTCCGAAATTCCGCAGAGTGTGGCGACGAAAGACGAGCCGACCGATCCTCTGGACCCGACGATATAACCGTCCTCGTTCGACTTTTTAACAAGCATGTACGCGATGTAATACATAACCGCAAAACCGTTACCGATAATCGAATCCAGTTCCTTTCGAACGCGGTCCCCGACAATCGGCGCAGTATTACCCTTGAAGGTATAAAGCTTCATGACCGCCTGCCTTGTGACGCGTGTGATCTCGTCCGCCGCAGTATCGATAATCGGAGGGAAGCTGCCGTGCGGAAAGGGCTTGATCTCAGGCATAATCCGGTCGGCAATCGCGTTCGGATTCGTGATGACGACTTCCTCGGCTCTTCTTGCGCCCAAATAGGCGAACTCGTCGAGCATCTCATTTGTCGTCCGATAATAGAGGTCGCCTTGATTCTCGGCATCCTTGTATTCCATGTCCATGAGCAGATACTTTCTGAACTCGCCGTCCCTCTTTTCGAGAAAATGCGCGTCGGTCGTCGCGCAGACGGGGATACCCAGTGTGTCGCCCGCGAAAAGCACCAGGCGGTTGAGGTTTTCCAGATCCTCCGGGCTCCTCATCCCGCTTTCCGGATCACGCAGGTAAAACGAATTGTTGGTAATCGGCTGGATTTCGAGATAATCGTACTGCGCGCACACATGAAGAAAGGCCGGGTCTTCGATTAGGGAACGGCAGGATTGATCGTAATCGAGATTGTTCATCGTATAGTGCGTTCGAATCCGGCTGAATACCTCGCCCCGTTCGCACGCGCTGCCGATAATTAAGCCGTCGCGAAAGTACTTAAGAAGCGATTTCGTAATTCTGGGCCGGTGGGAATAATAGCGAAGATGAGATTCTGAAATCAGCCGGTACAGATGATAAAGTCCCAGCGCGTTTTGCGCAAGAAAAACGATATGATACACGGTCTGCTTTCGGGATAGAATTTGACTATCCGGGATTCGGCCGGCTTGATCATTCAGTTCGGCCAGATCTTTCGATTGAAAAAGCCGTATTGCCTCGGAGAGAATCCGAGCATCCCGATAGAGTTCCGGACTGCATTCCTCCCCGGACGACAAGGACTCCGGTTCCCTTGCGTCCGCATCTCCGCTCTTGTCGCGGTGCTTCCCAAGCACCTCCTTAAGAACGTCGATATCCACTGCAGCCGGATTGAACTTCACGCGGTGTCGCTCGTGTTTTTCGATATCGACGTTAAATCCCGCATATCGAAGAAATGATAGCGACGCGAGGATATTCGTTCCGCACACCGCACTGTCCCCGATAAAAATGGAGAGGCGCTCCAAAACAGAAATCAAATCGGGCATCTTCTCGTCTGCGGGTGTCGGGTTGAGACCGATCGAAATCTCCGGAAACTCCTCTGAAAACATTTCGGTGCAGGAATACCGTCCGTCCTCGCCCAATACGAAACGTGCGGCTCGGATGCAAGAAATGACGTGAAGAAGAGGATTGGGTCCCGTCGTTTCGACGAAGAGCGATACGAATGCCGATACTCCGGCTTTCCGGCCATCCGGAATATATATAGGACACGGGCCGTCGTCAACAAGGTAGCCCTCCATGCCGTAAATCATTTTAAAATCAATATCCGGGTGCGCCTTTTGCGCCTTCGCCGCAGCCTCGGCGGCCTCGGGAAAGCCTTGAACGACGCCATGATCGGTGAGGGCGCATGCGCGATGACCCATACGCGCAGCCTCGGCGACCAGGTCTGAGACGTTGATGACCGCATCCTTCTCACTCATTTTCGAGTGACAATGCAATTCAACCCGTTTGACCTTTGCGGTATCTTTTCTCTTTTCGGGATCCGGAATCAATCGAACTCCGGTGACGGAGGCGGAAAGGTCCTTCGTGTAACGCGCATCGAAACATACATCCGCCTGAAGGCGCGCAAATCCGCCGGGGGAAAAAACTTCCGAGAAGCGGTCCGCATCCTTGGGAGACAGGAAAAACACACACGGAACGCTTCCGGAATCATCCGTGGTATAGAATTGAGCGCAAACTTTATGACCGGATTTGGTCAGTTTCATCTCTTCGATTTCGATTCTACCCTCGAAAATAACCTTGCCCGTCGACTCGTTCATCTCTCCGATTGCGGAAAACGGGAGCTCGTCGCTCAGCCTTCCCCATGCGGTCGGTTCCTCCGCTTCGCGCTTAAATTTCTGTCGATTCTCGACGCGCGTCTCCGCGACCACCCGCTCCGCTCGGTGCTCCCAGCTGTTTGACTTCGAGTCGGATTTTACGGCTGTCTTTGAATTTACTGCTCCGGTAGAGGCGCGGTCGTCGGCTTTCTGACCGTTCGACTGTTCAAATAACGATGCCTGTTTCGACATCACCTCGCCGGCTTCGCGCAGGAGCTTTCTATCATACTGTTCGATTCGCTCCCGATCCGGGAGATTGCTGTAAGCAGAAACACCGCACAAATCAAACATACACCCCGCGGCGAGGTATTGTTCGGTGAAGTGCTCCGCGCTCCTTGCTAGATCAGAAATCAGAATTGGGTCAGCCGGACATCGGACGGTGCCGACGACCTTTGAACCCTCCGCATGCAAAAAAGTCAAATCAAAACCATTCCTAAGAATAGTATTAGCTATTTCAGAGCCAAAATTACCCTTTGACATGTTAGTTATAGATCTAACCATGTCAATTTTAATTTTAGTTCCACCGCTAGTGAGTAAAAACTTAGGTTTCATGTTGCCTCCGTTGATAATTAACCACTCTTGACACTACCTAAAATACCAAACAATGTCTAAAAAGTCAAGGATATTGTTTTGGTAAAAATTCGCCTTTGAGATGCTTTTTAAATTCGTCTAAATGGTATTCACAAGAAGTAAGTTCGTTATGGTGAGGGTAAAAATGATCAAGCCTAACGGCCGGCTTATTGCAACAATAACACCTAATGATTT
>CAYGIB010000152.1:0-5375 GCA_964349735.1 uncultured Oscillospiraceae bacterium
TCGACAGACTAAGTGATTCGAGTTTCGCGTCGCAACTCAAAATACAGCCGTTGCGATCAACAATAGCAACACCGTCAAACATCATTTCGATGGTCGCAACAATATCCCGGTTTTTCTGACCTCTGTTATTCATGCGTATTTCACCTGAACCGTTCTTTCTCGTGCTCCATTTATGATATCGGTTTTGATATATTTAAGCAACCTCCCGAAATATTGTTTCCACTTTCGACGCAATTGAAAAGCCGGTTCATGACAATTCCGGCGCATCGTACTCTTGACTCCAAGCCCCGATATAACGGCCCGGTTTGTGCTATTATTTCTGTATCGCCTGTGTGTCGGAATCGCTGATCTAAAGGAGAAAGAAAGAGTTATGGACAGAAAAACGACTGATTCCCGCGATTATTACAATCGAAAAGCATCCGTGTACATTGACTCCGAAGAAGGGCTATATACCCGCTCCTTTATCTTGCACACCGTCCGCAATGTCCCTCTGAAACCCGGGGACCGGGTTCTGGATGTTGCCTGCGGACCGGGAGAATTACTGCGGATGCTGGCGACCCGGGAAAGCACCATTATCGGAATCGGTCTGGATGTTTCTCCGGAAATGATTGCTGCCGCCCGCAAATCAAATCCCCATTTCGAATACTTTGTCGGAGACGCGCACCATTTACCTTTCGCGGACCAGTCGTTTCAAGTCATCACCGTTTGCTGCGCTTTCCATCACTTTTCGGATCCTGCTGCATTTATTCGGGAAGCTCATCGTATACTGGTACCCAAAGGAATCCTTTATATTGCCGATCCGACCGCTCCACCGGTCATTCGGCAGCTCGAGAACCTGATTTTTCCACGACAAGGAATGGGTGATGTGCGTATATATAATGGGAAAGAAGCAAGGCGCCTGTTTCCCGATTCCATATTTGATACTCGCATTTCGAATAATGTATACCAAATGTTTATCGAAGCACAAAAAGCTTAGGAAGCCGGGCCGACATAAAAAGCCTGATAATTCAGGCTTTCGTTACTCTCGTCTCCGTTCTCCCTTGTATAGCAGGTGGGTTACAGCAGATTGGCCTTATCATAATCAATTTTACCGGCATCATTCGTCAATCCTTCATCGGCGTGAACACACTCGATTCGTCCGACAAACATCTCGTGTGAACCGGTTCGAATCGAATCGACCACCACGCACTCGATGTTAATCGGGCAATCGGTTAGAATCGGCGCGTCGATTTTGCTCGCGCGCGTACTTTTGATCCCGAATTCCTTAAATTTATCGGTATTTCTGCCGGAAACGCTTCCCGTGTAATCGAAAAGCGCCTTCCCGGATTGATTCGGCAGATTGACAACAAAGCATCCGGCTTCCTGAATCATTTCGAAAGAAAACCGGGACGGGACAATTCCGACCATCACCATCGGCGGATCGTAGCTGCAGTTGCAGCAATAGCCGACGGCCAGGGCATTATCCCTCCCGCTCTTGTCCGTGCAGGAAACAATCGCCTTGGGGTAAGGCTGCAGTGCCGATTTCATCTGTGCTTCTACTTTACCATTCATGAATTTCCTCCTTAAAAAAACCCGGTGTTTCTCGCCCAAATCCGACCCTGCACTAGTCGCCGCACTCATCGCTGTGCTGATGCTCGTGGCACACCGAGCCGGTCGATTTTAACGACCCGCTTAGGTAGTCATCGACGGCTTGTCTTGCGTCGCCCCGGGCACCGAGGACGACTTCGATGTCCTTTTCGTTAAAGAGATCTACGGCGCCGCCGCCCATTCCTCCGGCAATAATCACATTGATTCCCTGTTCATGCAAATAGACCGGCAGGAAACCCGGCTTGTGTCCGGGATTCGGATCATCCTTCTTGCCGATGATCTTGCCATCCTTCGACTCATAAACCATAAATGTCTCGCAGTGGCCGAAGTGCCCGGCCACCTTTCCGTTATCGGATGCTACCGCAATATTCATGTTTTACTTCCTTTCTCTGGTTCGGCCTTTGCGCCGGCCGCCGGCTTTGCTTCAAGCTTCTGAATCAATGGATCGGCCGCCGCCGCGAGCCAGTCACAATCACACTCCTCAATTTTTCCGTCATCACATGCCTTTGCAATTTTCGAATCGATCGGAATCCTTCCGAGGACCGAAAGTCCATTGGAAGCGGAAATCTCGTCGATGCGACTCTCCCCGAAAATATAATGCTTCACCCCGCAGTCGGGGCAGTGGAAATACGACATATTTTCAACCAGCCCAAGCACCGGAATATTCATCATGTTCGCCATCTTAACGGCCTTTTGGACAATCATCGAGACCAGCTCCTGCGGCGAAGTCACAACAATAATTCCGTCGACCGGAATCGATTGAAAAACGGTAAGCGCCACATCGCCGGTTCCCGGGGGCATGTCAATGAACATGAAATCGATGTCTCCCCAGATGACCTCCGACCAGAACTGCTTCACGGTTCCGGTGATGATCGGTCCGCGCCACACGACCGGGTCAGATTCGTTTTCGAGAAGGAGGTTAATCGACATCACAGCGATGCCCTCTTTCGTATATACCGGCAGCAGACCCTCCTCGGAACCCATTGCGTGGTCTGAAAGTCCGAAGACCTTCGGGATGGACGGTCCGGTCAAATCGGCGTCGAGAATGGCCGTTGAATATCCTTTTTTCATCATCTGTACGGCTAATAGCGACGTTACAAGAGATTTTCCGACCCCTCCCTTGCCGCTAATGACCCCGATGACTTTTTTGACTTGGCTGTGCTGGTTGAGCGGCGTCGAAAAGTCCGGGGCATCCTTACGATCCGAGCAGTTCTCGGCGCATTCCTTGCAGTTCTGATCACATTTTTCACTCATGTCTTTACTCCTTGTCCTCGATATAAATTTCGCTTCCCGCGTATGCGTATTGGATTCGGTCACCCAGAAGCTTTTTGAGCTTCTTATAGGATTTTTTACCGGTGCAATGGCAAGTATAATACATTGCGCCCGATTTTTTAAGGTACTCTCCGAATTGATTGAGCTGAATTCGGCCTTCTTCATCGAAATCATCGGAGTGACTGAGATGGAATCCGCCGACTATGTATTGCGGGCATATATCAAACCGGGTTTTCACCCAATCCAGTATATTGGGAATACCCCGGTGCGCGCAACCGGCAATCAATAGCGATACGCCGTCCCGATGAATCAAAAGATTCTGCTCATGCATAAACTCATCGGGAATGAACGGTCCGTCTTCCGTCTTCTCGAAAAGAAAGCGGTTCCCGAGCGGCATCGGCACATTGATCTGTGGCACCGAAAACAGGATGACGCCCGCCTCGATTTCATGTTCTTCTCCGGTGAATACGATGCGTTCGTTTTCGGGTCCCTCTGAAGGCATATGCAGGCCGATAAATCGAACGCCGTCCGCTCCCCGATTCGAGTAAAATGGTCCAAATGCGTTACTTCGGACATATATCGGCACATCGGGAGTATGTTTCAAAAAGTCCGTAAGCGAGCCGCCATGGTCGTAGTGTCCGTGCGATAACACCGCATAATCCGTCTGTGAGAGATCGACCCCCATCGCTTTCGCATTGTGTCGGTACAAGTCCGTCTGCCCCATGTCGAAAAGGATTCGGCGGTCCCCTAAGTCCACAAACAGACTCAAGCCGTGCTCCGTGCCGATATTTTCGGACTTTGTCTCCATGTCAGTCAGGACAAATATCTTCATATGCGCTCCTTAATCCGCTTGTACACTTCTCGGACAGCCGAAGCCGCGGGACAATCGATTTGATCGATGCTGATTCCTGTGTTCGTCGCGTCGTTGACATGCGGGTCATAGGGGATTTCCCCGATAAACGGCAAACCGCTCTTCGCGCAAAAGTCCCGAATCTCAAGGGTCTTCTCCGGATTCGTGTCCGCTTTGTTGGCACACACGGAAATCCCGACGCCGAAAAAGCGCGCCGTCTCGATCATGCGTTTCATGTCACTGATACCGGAAACCGATGGCTCCGCGACAATCAGCACTGCATCGACTCCGGTGATGGATGCGATGACCGGACACCCGATGCCGGGAGACCCATCGATGATCGCCATCTGCGCGTCTGTATCAGCGTTATCATATAGACCCTTCTTGACCTCCGAGACGAGTTTTCCGGATGTGCCGCTGCCCATCTTGAGCTCCGCAGTCGAAAAAACAGCGGTTCGGTTCGATTTACCATATTCTGCCGGATTTACTTGCGAACCGGCTTCCGAAAGACGGTACAGCATCCGTTGGCCGGCGATGTCGTCGACCAATGATATGGCAACGACGGGACACAACCGCTCGCACAAACCGCAGCCTTCGCACGCGTACAGGTTAACGACGGCAACATTTTTGTCATTTATGGATAAAGCGTTGAAGCGACAAGCCTCCACACAGATTTTACATCCGATGCAGGAAGACTCGTCAACGGAGGCTTTACCCATTCCGTGATAGTCGAACCGTTCCGGCTCGGGCAATGCACCGAGGATCAGGTGGAGGTTCGGTGCATCGACGTCGCAATCTGCAAATGCGCGGGCCTTTTCGAGAGAAATAACAGCGGCCGCAACCGTTGTTTTACCGGTCCCGCCTTTTCCGCTTAATATCAAAAGCTTCTTCACAACAGGCCCTCCCGATCAGCCAACGTACGAGCACTGCTCAGAATATTCCGGAACATACCCGCATAGCGACTATTTTCCTTCGACGCGATTCGGGCTTCGGAATGAAGCATGCCTATTTCCTTGTCATAAGGAATTCGCGCAATAACGCAGAGCTGATTCTGCTCACAGTACATCTCGGAAGGATTCTCCCTTCCCTCCTCGTATTTATTTAGGATCACACCGATCGGTTTATGAAAAAGACGCGCGAGATGAACGACCATATTCAAATTATGTGTCCCGAAAATGGTCGGCTCGGCAACGAGCAGACAGACGTCGGCATCCTCAATACTTTCTATCACCGCACATGCACTGCCCGGAGGACAGTCAATCACTATGGTTTTATCGGCTTGACTGATTTTCGAAAACAGGGAACGAATGATCGGAATACCGAAGGCCTCCTTTGTCTGCATCCGCCCGGAAAGAACCCGAACCGAGCCGACGGAATAGTCAAACACCGCTCCGATTTGCCTTGTATCCTCGGATATCGCACCGACCGGACAGAGCCTTGTACAACCTCCGCACGAATGGCATACCTGATCGAAAACCGTTACCGTTTTCCCGGTTAATGCCAGTGCGTTGAAGCGGCAAAAATCCACGCAAATCCTGCAGGCCGTGCAGGCATGATCGTCGATAACCGGAAAGAGTCGGTGCACCGGTGATACCTTCGGCATCGCTCCGGATTCGGAATAGTACAGGTGCCCATTGGGCTCCTCAACGTCGCAATCCACGTATGT
>CAYGIB010000153.1:0-5367 GCA_964349735.1 uncultured Oscillospiraceae bacterium
TGACCCGGTCGCCGATCCCGCAGGCATTCTCTTCGTCGTGCGCCTTCAGCTTGTTTGTCTTCTTAATGACCTTCTTATAAATCGGATGCTTAACATGCTCGATAACCGACACTACGATAGTCTTATCCATCTTGTCGCTCGAAACGATTCCGACGCGCGTTTTTCTGAGGTTACGATCGCTCATCTGCTTTTCCCCTTTCACTTGTTCGCCCTAAGCTCTTGCTCACGCATAATCGTCTTCACTCTTGCGATATCACGCCGAACAGCACAAAGGCGCAGCGGGTTTTCCAGTTGATTGGTCGCATGCTGGAAACGAAGCTTAAACAGTTCTTCCTTAAGAGCGAGCAGTTCCTTTGTCAGCTCTTCGCCGGATTTTGCGCGGATTTCATCAGCCTTCATTTGCCTCACCCTCCTGTTCTTTGGCTATAAACTTGGTCTTGCAAGGGAGCTTGTGTCCCGCAAGACGCATGGCTTCCCGAGCGATGTCCTCGGTAACGCCGGCAATCTCGAAAAGTACCCGGCCGGGCTTCACTACGGCAACCCAGTGGTCCGGAGATCCCTTACCGGAACCCATTCGTGTTTCGGCAGGCTTTGCGGTAACCGGCTTGTCCGGGAAAATCTTGATCCAGACCTTACCGCCTCTTTTGACGTAACGGTTAATTGCGATACGCGCGGATTCAATCTGATTCGAGGTAATCCAGCAAGGTTCAGTCGAATATATGCCGTAATCACCGTATGCCACAAAGTTACCGCGAGTCGCCTTCCCGGTCATGCGACCCCTCATTTGTTTTCTATGTTTGACTCTCTTGGGAAGAAGCATCAGCTTTCGCCCCCTTCCTCGGTAATGACCGCCTTCTTCTTGGCGGTAAGAATTTCTCCGCGGTATACCCAAACTTTTACGCCGAGTCGGCCGTACGTAGTATTCGCCTCGGAAAACCCGTAATCAATATCCGCACGCAAGGTCTGCAGCGGAATCGTTCCCTCGTGATAATGCTCGGTGCGTGCGATTTCCGCTCCGCCAAGCCGTCCGGCAACCTGGGTCTTAATACCCTTTGCGCCGGCCTTCATCGTTCTCATCATCGCCTGCTTCATCGCGCGCCGGAAGGAAATACGCTTCTCAAGCTGTGCCGCGATGCTCTCTGCGACCAACTGCGCAGATGTATCCGGAGATTTGACTTCGCGGATGTCGACGAAGAAATTCTTCTTGAATTTCTCGAAAAGCTTCTTCTTAAAATCCTCTATGCCCGCGCCTTGACGTCCGATAAGGATACCCGGCTTGGCTGCGTTGACAATAATCATTGTCTTGTCGCTGCCCTTCCGCTCGATTTCGATATTGGTAACGCCTGCGTTGTAGCATTCTTTTTTTACAAAGTTACGAATCAGCTTGTCTTCTACGAGATACTCGCTGAATGTATTCTTGTCGGCATACCAGCGCGTGTCCCAACCCTTAATGACACCGACCCGTAAACCATGGGGATTAACCTTCTGGCCCATTATCGAAATCCTCCTTATTCTCTTTCCTTGAGAACCACAGTTAAATGACTGGTTCTCTTGTTGATGCGCGAGGCAGAACCTCTTGCTCTGGGGATAAAACGCTTCAGAATAGGACCCTGGTTCGCATATGCATCCGCAACATAGAGCGCATCGCGGCTCAGGCTGTTATTCATTACGGCATTCGCCTCCGCCGACTTTAAAGCCTTGGTCAAAATCGGAGATGCGGCCTTGGGAGTATATAGGAGAATCGCATACGCTTCATCCAGATTCTTGCCCTTGATGAGGTCAATGACCACTTTTATCTTCTGAGGACTGATTCGGATATATTTCGCAATCGATTTACCTTGATCCTTGCCGACTCCGAGAACCTTACGCTCCTTTTTGCTCAGGAGCTGAGGTTTCTTTCCCTTTTCGGCAGGGACAGCATACTTCGCGAGAATCTCATCTCGGTTCTGCTCCATATAGTCCTTGCTCATGACTTTCTTTTCCACTTAAATGTTCCTCCCTTCGACGTACCGCAATCAGCGGGATCCGGACGATTTCTCGCCGGCGTGACCTCTGAATAATCTGGTGGGAGCGAACTCACCGAGCTTATGTCCGACCATTTCTTCTGTTATGTATACCGGCACGTGTTTCCTGCCGTCGTGAACCGCAATGGTATGTCCGACCATATCAGGGAAGATGGTGGATGCACGGGACCAGGTCTTCAAGACCTTTTTCTCGTTGGCTGAATTCATTGCTTTGATTCTCTTCATCAGAGCGTCCTGAACGAAATAGCCCTTTTTAGTAGATCTGCTCATTTAACGTTCTGCCTCCCTTCAATCACTTTCTGCCCTTGACAATGTACTTGCCGGACAGCTTGCGCTTATTTCTGGTCTTCTTGCCCAAGGTCGGTACACCCCAGGGTGTAACCGGGCCGGGCATGCCGATCGGGGCTTTACCCTCACCGCCGCCGTGCGGGTGATCACAAGGGTTCATCGCCACACCGCGAACGGTCGGTCGAACTCCCATATGCCGTTTCCGGCCGGCCTTTCCGAGGGAGACATTCTCATGCTCAAGATTTCCGACCTTGCCGATTGTTGCGCGACACCGAACGGAAACCATCCGAACCTCACCCGAGGGAAGACGAATCTGAGCGTAGCTGCCTTCCTTTGCCATCAATTGTGCTCCTGCGCCCGCCGTACGGACCATCTGAGCACCCTTGCCGGGCTTCAACTCGATTGCGTGAATCAATGTACCGACCGGGATGTTCTCAATCGGCAATGAGTTCCCGACAACGATGTCGGCTTCGTTTCCGCTCTCGACGGTATCCCCGACCGAAAGACCGTGAGGGGCAAGAATGTAGGACTTTGCTCCGTCGGCGTACTGCAGAAGCGCAATAAATGCCGTGCGATTCGGATCGTATTCGATCGCCTTCACTGCAGCCGGAACCTTATCCTTGTTTCTTTTCCAGTCAATAATACGAATCATCCGGCGATTTCCGCCACCGATGTGGCGAACGGTAATCCGGCCGTATGAATTGCGTCCGCCGGTCCTCTTTGCGGAGACCAGAAGCGCTTTTTCCGGTTTCTTATCGCTTAGGACGGAGAAATCGGTCACCGACATCTGTCGTCTTGCGGGAGAAGTTGGCTTATACTCTTTTACTGGCATCGTTCTTCACTCCTTCATTCATCGGGCCTTACTGGCCGAACCCGAACTCTTCGATGGATGTCTTATACTTCGCGGCAACCTTAGTGGTCTTGCCGCCCTTACTCAAGAAGGACGAGTCCTTCGATTCCGTTGCGATTGTTACAACGGCCTTTTTCCAAGAGGGCGTTCTTCCGTAAGAATAACGCTGTTTTTTCATCTTGCCTTCATGGTTTGCGGTGTTGACCGACAAAACCTTGACATTGAAGAGCTTCTCGACCGCTTGTTTAATTTGAGTCTTGGTCGCTTTGCCCTCCACCTCGAAGGTGTACTTCCCGAGCTCTACATCCCCAGAGCTCTTCTCTGTGAGAATCGGCTTGATGATGATGTCATGCGGTGTCATATTCATACGTACACCTCCTGTACTTTCATGGCGGCGTCCTTGGTCATGACAAACCGATCATACTTCAGAATATCGAAAACGTTGATCGTGTTGACGAGCGCCGTCTTAATCGCCGGAATATTTCTCGCCGATTTCTCGACGTTGAGATTCTTCTCAGCGAGAACCAACAAGGCCGGGCTTTCAATCTTTAGAGCCTTGAGCACTCCCACCATCTTGGCTGTTTTCATCTCGTCAAAGGCAAGCGACTCGATAACAATGATATTCTGAGCAATCATCTTTGAGGAAAGTGCGGACTTCATCGCCAGTCTTCTGAGCTTCTTGGGAACCGTGTAGCTGTAATCTCTGGGCTTCGGCCCGAAAATGATTCCGCCACCGACATGCTGTGCCGAACGACTTGAACCTTGGCGTGCGCGTCCCGTGCCCTTCTGACGATAAGGCTTTCTTCCTCCGCCGCTGACCTCGTGGCGAGTCTTTGTTGAATGTGTCCCCTGACGGCGGTTCGCCAACTGATTCAAGACAACTAAATGCATCGCGGACTCATTCGGCTCAATGCCGAAAATGTCGTCGGATAATTCAATCTGCCCGGTTACGGTTCCGTCCATGTTATATACGTCAACTTTAGCCATTTCCTGATCCTCCTTCTGCCGGAATGTTACGCCTTCACGGACGACTCAATCGAAATCAATCCGTTTTTCGGGCCCGGGATCGCACCTTTGAGAACGAGGATCCCCCGTTCGCCGTCCACAAGAACGACGCCTAAATTCTGCACTGTACAATTGACTGCGCCCATATGACCGGGCAGTTTCTTTCCTTTAACGACGCGGCCCGGATCCGAGCCGGGTCCCATTGAACCGACACGCCTGTGATACATCGAGCCATGCCCTTGCGGACCGCCCTTCTGTCCGTGTCTCTTAATGTTACCGGCAAATCCCTTGCCCTTGGACACTCCGCTGACATCTACGCGATCTCCGACCTTAAACATGTCGGATACTTTAATTTCCTGTCCGAGTGAATAGTCCGCGTCAGTCTTGTACTCTCGAACAACACGCTTCAACGCGACTTGTGCCTTGGCAAACTGTCCCTTGTCGGGTTTGTTGACAAGCTTCTCCCGGACGTCGCCCGCCGCGACCTTAATCGCCTTGTATCCGTCCTGATCCTCGGTCTTGTTCTGAATGACAAACATTGGCTCGCAAGAGACCACGGTAGCCGGGATCGCGATGCCATTGTCGTCAAACAGCTGTGTCATTCCGGCTTTTCTGCCGAGCATGAATTTGGTCATTTCCTCTTATCCTCCTTGTGGTTATTGGTTCCCGCGGGTTCCCCCGGGAACATGACCCCGACCGCTCTCGAATTTCTTCGGATGCGGCCGAAAAAAGCCTGCTAGACCTTGAGCTCAATGCTCACGCCGGCAGGCATGTCAAGCTTCATCAGCGCATCAATCGTCTTCTGATTCGGCGCAAAAATGTCGATCAGACGCTTGTGTGTGCGCAATTCAAACTGCTCTCTCGAGTCCTTGTACTTATGCGGGGAACGAAGAATCGTGGTGATTTCCTTTTCCGTAGGAAGCGGAATAGGACCCGAAAAGCTCGCGCCGGTGCGGGTGACCGTCTCCACGATTCTGGCCGCGCTCTGATCCAAGAGCTCGTGATCATATGCCTTTAATTTGATTCTGACCTTTTGTCTGGTAGCCATTGTTTTCCCTCCATCTGAGTCGCTGCTTCTTACAACCTTGCCGGGCGTTTCTTCTGTACCCGTCAGAAAACCCAGGAAACCAGTTACCGCGCAAAGCGCCGGTACTTTGGACCTGGGCATGTGTCCGTTACAAAACACACGCTGCCTTCATG